>NYXM01000064.1 GCA_002685655.1 Planctomycetaceae bacterium | reverse complement strand
GCAAGACAATCAGCAGCGTGCCTTTTCGTCAAGGTTCCACCTGGTGTTTTCCGGATCGTGGTTCGTGTTAAGATGCTCAGTTGTCGCCGCGACTCTTCAAAGACTGACAATCATCAGGGAGAACGCTCATGAACCTGCCCGTAAACACAACGCGTCGCGATTTCTTGCTGGGCACAGCAACGGCCGCAGCAGCTGCTTCCATGGCCACCGTCGTACCGGCCCGTGTGCTCGGCCGCGAGGGCAGCATTGCGCCAAGCGAGAAGATCGCACTGGGAATCATCGGCATCGGTCCTCGTTGCACTTACGATCTGAAAGCCATGCTGCAGTTTTCCGACGTGCGGTGCGTCGCCATCGCCGACGTGCAAGCCAAGCGACGCAAGGCTGGCAAGTCGCTCGTCGACGAGCACTACGGCAATGGCGATTGCGTCCTTTATCGAGACTTCCGCGAACTGCTTGATCGTAAGGATGTCGATGCCGTGCTCGTGGCGACGGGCGACCGCTGGCACGCGGCGGCGTCCATTTTGGCCGCCAAGGCGGGTAAAGATGTTTACAGCGAGAAGCCGTGCGGCATCACCATCGACGCTTGTCAGGAACTGGCTGACACACTGCACGAGGAGAATCGCGTTTTCCAAGCGGGCACGCAGCGCCGTAGCGTGCCGAACTTTCAGAAGGCGGTTGAGCTGGCGCATACTGGGAAGCTCGGCAAACTCCACACACTACACGCGTCGGTCTACTTGCCAGTGCTGGACAACACATGGCTTCCCGCCCAACCGACTCCGCCGCGCGATGTGGTTGACTGGAACCTCTGGCTTGGGCCAGCACCGTGGCGTCCGTTTAACCAGAAGTATGTCGAGGGCCGGTGGCGCGGCCAGTGGGATTTCGATTCTGGTGCGAAGTTGCTCGATTGGGGCGCGCACACCGTCGACCTTTGCCAATGGGCCAATCAGGCCGACGACACAATGCCGATCGAATACGAGCCGTCCGAGAAGGATATTGTTTGCCGCTATGCCAACGGCGTGAAGCTCGTAATCGACTTCCTCGGACAGCCGTTCGGCGATCGCTCACCGCATTACATCACCCGGCTCGGAACCTGCCCAGTTCGGTTCGTCGGCGATGAAGGGTGGGTCGAAACAGGCGACGAAGGTGAAATCGTGGCCAAGCCAGAATCGCTTCAGAAAACACTGCCGGATGCGGCGAAACGCGTACGCGGTCTCGATGTCTCCGCTCACGCGCGTAACTTCTTTGATTGCATGCGCTCGCGAGGCACGACTGCGGCCAATCCGGACGTCATGCGGCGGTCCCACATCGCCTGCCATGCGGCCGCTATCGCTTGGATTCTCCAGCGCAAGCTGAAGCTCGATCCAGTGAAGGAGGAGTTCGTCGGTGACGATGAAGCGAACCACCTCCGCTCCCGTGCGGGGCGTGATTGGACAGCATAAAGCCATGTGTCATGATGCGTCCGTTGGAACGAGGCCGGTCAGTCCGGTTTTCGCGTGGTTGCGTCCAGGGCGCGGATCTTGTCCAGCGTCAACCAGTGTTTGGTCAAGGCCCTGCGTCCCGCTTTGGTCAAGCCGTAATCGGTATGTGGAATCTTCCCGTTGAAGACTTTACGCACCTCCACGTAGCCTGCACGCTCTAGCTTTTCCATATGCGACGACAGGTTGCCCTTGGTCAGAGACAAGGTCGAGAGCAGAAACTTGAAGTCGGCCAGATCCACGCCCGAAAGAACCATCATGATTCTCAGGCGAACCGGTTCGTGAATGATTCGGTCAAGATCGGTCATCATTCCGCCTTCTCATTCGGTTGGCTGCCGGTGGCACAGTCCACCTGCGTCAACTTCTTCAATCGATATAAGGCATATCGGCTGTAGGCATGGCTGATCAGGCCCACCAGGATACCGTAACCAAACGCCGGAACCGCAAGGTTCAGGACGATTGCCCACTGACCCGTGAAACCGACCGGGACGCCGGCAACGGCGAGTATGGCGTGCAAGCCATAGAGGGCCGGGAACAACAACGTGACGTGCCCAATCATCGGTCTTGTCAAGATCCATAGCACCACGAAGCAAAGTACGACAGAAAGGGCGACAACAGGTTGGATGTACTGCGTTGGGAAAAGGCCCATCTGATAAAGCAGGATCAAAACCCCGTAACAGACTGCAAACAGCAACATGACTCCGAGTATTTCCCGCCAGCGGCGATCACTGATTTCAGGTTCCGAAACGCTGACGAAGCCCTCCTTCGCATAGAGCCGCTCGAGAAGGCGGTTCACCCGATTGCAACCCCGTGGGGAAATGAACACGTAAGCAGCGAAGCACTCGATTGCCACAATGGCGACCACAAATATCGCGGCACTGGGCCAGAATAGTGCCATGTTGCCGCCGCGGTAGGCCATGGTTGCCACGACCACCAGTGCAACGAGACCCAGGCACAGAAGCGTTTCGCCAACAAAGAAGACTAAGACGGGCAGACTGCGATTCTGACCGTAGACTCGCGCCCATTTGGGAATACTCCGCAGTTCTTCGGGGTGATCTGCCCGCTTGACGTTGGGTCGATCGTTCATGCTGGTACTCCTTGATTTTGAGGCTCACGACGGAATCTGGTCGCCGACAGCCCTGCGTTTGGCCGGTGGTTGTTCGTGCCACGGTTATCCAGGCCAGGACGCGACATCATGCAAAGTCGAGGTTTAAAAGCCCGTGTTGCAGACTAGTTTATACTGCAAACTTGTTTGAGGCAAGGGGCTAAATTGGTTGAGTTCGTGCTGGTCGAGGAAATGCCCCAATCATTGCGCGCGTCGCTCTCTGCTGGCGGCGAACGAAAATTTCGCCACGGCGCAACTGCTTCGTGCGTCTTCGACCCACGGCCTACAGCCGTGCGACGCTGAAAGGCTCCGCAGAACGTGGGCTTCCACTGAGCATTATCAGCTACAGGATTGCCATTCCTGAAGCAACCTGCCTACAATACAGACGATTGGGCCCGCCAACAGGGGCACCTTGAGGACCGGCCGCTGGTTGGCGGTTCTCCTCTCATCCTGAGGATGAAGCTCGTAACAACGCCGCGCCGGTTGGACGCCTTCCAGGTCCATCGCGATCCCAACGACCGTAATCCCGTCGCCGGTCATCAGAAGAACCGCCAGAACCAAGGAATTGTCGTTCTTGCGAACTTAAACTAGATAGAAAAGACTTACTTAACTGCATTTAGGGCTCGTCGATTGTTGTTTCGGACGTTATTCAAGAAACCAAGAATCGAACCTTAGCTACCACGAAATGTTGTCGCACGCTGGACCTTCGACATCTGCCGACCCGGCAGCCTCGCAGTCATAGATGATTTCCCCACGGAGCTTTGCCATGCCCCAAATATCCCACCTTTCCCGACGTCAGTTTATTCAAGGCTCGGCTGCCATCCTCGGCGCTCCCTACATCATTCCCTCTGGTGTGCTCGCCGCCGACGGACGGCCGGGCGCGAATGACAAGATCCACGTTGCGGGAATCGGGATTGGCAGACAAGGCAGCGGTCTGATGGGGCAACTTGCGGGACAACCCGACGTTCAGATCGTCGGCATCGCCGATGTGAACCTGCCCCGCGCCGAAGCCAACACCAAGAAATTCGGCGGCCAGTTTGCTTGCCAGGACTACCGCAGGATCCTCGATCGGAAAGATGTTGACGCGATTGTCACGGCCACGCCCGACCATTGGCGTGCACTCGTTTCGATCCATGCGGCCCAGGCTGGCAAGGACATCTATGCCGAGAAACCGATGACGTTGACCATCCTTGAAGGACGCCGCATGGCGCAAGCCGCGCGCAAATACGAACGCGTCTTCCAGACCGGCAGCCAACAGCGTTCGCAGGCGGCAAACCGATATGGATGCGAACTGGTCCGCAACGGTCGAATCGGCAAGATCACGAAGGTCGTCGGCTTCAATTACCCCAGCCCTTGGAACTGCCAACTGCCCGCGCAGACCGTGCCTGACGGTTTAGACTGGGACATGTGGTGCGGCCCGACCGAACTGGTCCCCTACAACAACGACATCTACAACCCCCGTGCCCAGCCTGGATGGATCTCCTTTCGGCCCTACTCCGGCGGCGAGATGACCGGCTGGGGCGCGCACGGAATCGACCAAATCCAATGGGCCCTCGGCATGGACGAATCCGGCCCGACGGACATTTGGGTGGAAGGCACCACGTTCGATCCGCCGACCTATACGGAATCGACTGGTCGCGGACCCGGCGAAAAACGATGCGCGCAACCGACCATTCACTATCGTTACGCCAACGGCGTCGAGCTGATTCTCGACAACGGCAATCCAGGTGGCGGGATCTTCCATGGCGAGCAAGGCAAAATCGAGATCTTTCGCGGCCGCGTCACTTCGAACCCGGCCGAGATCGTTAAGCAACCGATCCGCGACGACGAGATCCATCTCTACAAGAGCGACGGTCACATGCGCAACTGGCTCGACTGCATCAAAAGCCGCAAGCGCTGCATCGCCGACGTCGAAATCGGCCACCGTTCGACGACCGTCTGCCACCTGGGCAACATCGCCCGCTGGCTGGGCCGCCCGCTGAAATGGGATCCAGTGAAGGAGATGTTCCCGGGCGACAAGCAAGCTAACGCGTTTATCGACCGCCAGCGCCGCAAAGGATACGAGTTGCCCGAAGTCGTCTGATCAGCGCTTGCTTGGACAGCGCTTACTTCTGTTGCATTGCGACGATCGGATCAACGCGCGCGGCTCGCCAGGCGGGCAGAAAGCTGGCAACGGCGCAGACAAGACTTCCAACGGCCAAGACCATGGCGATGTCGAGTGGCGAGTAAACAAAGATGTCAGCGCCGTATTGCTGGCCGATGCGGTTTTCGATGTACCGGCGGACCGACAAACTGATGATCCACGACAGCCCGCCCGAGAGCAACAGAGCAAAGGCCGCGCCAAGCAGGCCCGTAAGCGTTCCCTCGCACAGCATCAACGTCATCACGTGAGAGTCTTTCGCTCCGAGCGACTTCATTATGCCAAACTCTGGTGTCCGTTCCAAAACGGAGATCATCATTGTGTTCGAGATGCCGAGCGCCGCGATGAACAGGATGATCACCGCGAGGGCCGAGATCGCCATCTTCACTTTGTTGATCTCCCGGTCGACACTTTCCACGATCCAGATGGCAGAGTGCGCGTAATAACCGAGCGATTCGAGCCGATCGACGATTCGACGGAGGTCCGAGACGTCTTCGATTGTGACCATCGCTCCCCAAAAACCGCGGAAGTCATCCCGCACCACGTTGATTCGTGTTGCCGTTCGATGGTGGACGTAAAGGTCCATGTCGTCGTGCGTGTAGATCGTCCGCAAGAAGGAGAAGATGTCGTCGCTCGTGGCCGGACGAAAGACGCCGCGAATCACAAACTCTTCTGTGATGAGCACAGCACTTTGCTCCGTCGAGACGCCGATCTGAAAGGCCTCTTGAATCAGCTCTTTTTCCCGATCGGTCAGTTGCGTGGCCTCAATGTCGTCGATCAGGCGTTTGATTGCCGATAGGACTTCCGCCTGTTCGCCCACGGTCCCTTCGACAAGGTCCGATTTCAGCGACTGAAGGAACCACGACACTTGATTGCCGCCGACCTGGTATTCGACTTTGAGTTTGAGACCAACCAGCTCTTGCAACTGGCGGTCGCTGTGGAAGCCCAATTGATACGCCGTGTATTCGCTGATCAGGACACCGTCGGTCTCAGATTCGTGCAGAGTGCTTCCGGCGATGATCCGTGGTTTCAGTTGTGCGTCGAACAGAGAGATGCCGCGTGTGAATCCCGGCAGGGCCAGAACATCCTGTTTTTTGGCAGCATCCTTCGAGTCCACAGCTAACGGTACGAGAGTCATTTGGCACTGCAACAGGGTCGTCGGCACAACTTCCCTGACACCTTCGATAGCTCGGAGCCGCTCCAAGTCGTTTTGATCCATCTCGCGAATATGGCCGTTTTCCACGAGCCATTTCTGTCGCCTTCGCTCGCAAATCCGCTCGCGCCGCTCATCGCTCATTTCGCCTTCGACGACCAGCGACTCCTCAGGAACCTGAATATCCGGTTCATAGCTCGGGCGAATCGTCATTTTACGAACATCTTCGGACTCGTTGATGATCGATTGCAGCCCGATGCTGGCACCCCGTGTGCCGGCAAAGGTCAAGATCAGTAGAACGCTGCTTATTACTACGCCGAGCAGATTCATTGCAGTGCGCAATTTGCGAGTCCACAGATTGTGGAAGGCCATGCCGCTGATGTCGCGAATCTTCATTTGCTGCCGTCGCCGTCAATCTGTTGGTATCAGTTTTCCATCGGACAAAGTAACGACCCGCGTCACACATCGTCGAGCCAGTTCGCGGTCGTGCGTGACGAGCACCATCGTTGAGTTAGTTTCTGCAGTGACATCGAGAATCAACTGAGTGACTTGATCCGCTGTCCTGGAGTCGATGTTGCCGGTCGGTTCGTCCGCCAGCAAGACGGGTGGCCGATTGATGATCGCTCGCGCGATCGCGACTCGTTGCTGTTCGCCGCCAGAGAGCTGAAACGGACGATGGTGCATGCGCTCAGACAGGCCGACTCGCTCGAGGCAGTCTCGGGCGGCTTCCCGGCGTTGCCTTTGCCTCACCCCGGCTAGAATGAGCGGCAACTCTACATTTTGCAGCGCCGTTCGGTGCGGCAGCAGTTGAAACGATTGAAAGACGACGCCTATGTTGTGAAGCCGGTACTTCGCCAGTTG
>NYXM01000063.1 GCA_002685655.1 Planctomycetaceae bacterium | reverse complement strand
TGACTATCGCGTGGTGTGTGAGGTCAAGAATAGGAAGGCGAATGGCTTTTGGGTCATGCTGCCCGGGATGGACGCCGAGCTGACGATCAAGCTGAAACAAAGCCAGCTTGCCAAGGCCCCATAGGTTCCCCCGAAAATGCTCATTCGAGGAGACTCTCGGCGCTATCGTGTAGTCCAATGCGTATCGAATTCAGACAGTAAGTAAAGCGGAAATACAGGTTCATGGCAACGCTTGCGGACAGCTTGGTTAGCAGTGCATCGCGTCGACTGACGTTGCGAATGCGAGCGGATCTATCGGCTCGCAAACAGCGCTATCACGGCAGTGTGTATTGGGTTGTCAAAGAACCCGTGGGATTGAATTACTACCGATTCCACGAAGAAGAGTACGCCATCCTCTGCATGCTCGATGGGAACTCCAGCTTGGAGCAAATCAAAGAGCAATTTGAAGAAGAATTCACTCCGCAAAAAATCACCTTCAGTGACTTGCAGCAGTTCGTCGGCATGTTGCATCGTAGCGGCCTAGTTGTCTCCGAAGCAGCCGGCCAAGGACGTCAGCTGAAACGACGTCGCGATGAAAAGAAACGCAAAGAGCTGATGGGCAAGTTCACCAACATTTTTGCGATTCGTTTTCGTGGCTTCGATCCAGAACGGATCTTGAATTGGCTGCATCCGTTTTTCGGTTGGCTGTTCCACCCGCTGACCGTCATGTTTTTTACGATGCTGGGGCTGAGTGCGCTCTCGCTCTTGCTGGTTCAGTTCGATGTGTTTCGGACGCGGCTACCGACGTTTCACGAATTTTTCGGGCCGCATAACTGGATCTATCTCGGTGTCACCATGGCGACCGTCAAAGTCCTCCATGAATTCGGTCACGGCCTCTCGTGTAAGTACTACGGCGGCGAGTGTCACGAAATTGGCATCATGCTACTGGTGTTCACCCCCTGTCTGTATTGCAACGTCTCCGATTCCTGGATGCTGCCTAGTAAATGGAAGCGTGCATTTATTGGCGCCGCGGGGATGTATGTCGAACTGATTCTGGCCACACTTGCCACGTTTATATGGTGGTTCAGCGAGCCGGGGCTGCTGAACCACTTGGCGCTGAGCATGATGTTTATCTGCTCCGTCAGCACCGTCATGTTCAACGCCAATCCTCTGCTTCGGTTCGATGGCTACTACATCACCATGGACCTGGCTGAGATTCCTAACTTGCGGCAGAAGTCGACGGAAGTCTTGAAGCGGTTCATGGTCAAGACCTGTTTGGGTATCGAACAGCCGCCGAGCCCCTTCCTGCCGCAACGACGGCAGGTCTTCTTTGCCATGTTCACAATTGCTTCGGTGATGTACCGCTGGGTGGTTGTGTTCTCGATTATGTACTTTTTGACCAAAGTGCTGGAACCATACGGTTTGAGGATTATTGGCGAACTGGTTGCTGTGGCCGGGTTGTTTGGGCTGGTTATTCAGCCCTTGATTCGACTGACGAAGTTCTTTTACATGCCTGGGAGGATGCACAAAGTGAAACGGCATCGTGTGGTCGCAACCGCGGCCGTCGTCGTGGCGTTGTTGGTCGGAGTATTGCTGATTCCCCTACCCTTCCACGTCGCCTGTACTTTCGAAGTGTCGCCGCGCGGCGCGGAACAGGTTTATCCCGGGGTCAGCGGGCTCTTCAATGGTGCCCTCGTCAAGCCGGGTGATACCGTAATCAAAGACGAAACCGTCCTCGCGAGATTGGAGAACATCGATCTACTACTGGCGGTCGAGCAGTTGCGGGGAGAAAGAGAGCGACTGGACGCTCAGTTGGTGAATGTCACCAGACAGTCATTCTTGAACCCAGCAATCTCCAGCCAGACCGAGACGCTGGAAAAGATGATTGACACCGTCGAGCGGCAGTTGGCAGAAAAGGAAAAAGAAGCCAGTCTCCTGGAGATCATTGCCCCAGTTTCTGGAGTGGTGTTTCCACCACCTGTCCGTCCGTTTCGTGATTCCGGCGATGGCCGGCTCCCCTCCTGGTCAGGGTCGCTATTCGACAAAAAGAACCGGGGCGCCTCGTTGCAGGAACGGGATCAACTCTGCCAAATCGGCGATGCCAGTGCTTTCGAGGCCGTCCTGGTCGTGGATCAAGGCGATGTCAACCTGGTCCTGGAATACCACGGCAAGAACAACCGTCAATGGCCCGCCGTCGACATGAAGCTGGATGCCTACCGCTGGCAGACGTTTTCCGGCGAAATCGAAAAAGTCGCCCTGGCTCCCATGGAACATACATCGGCAAGCCTTGCCAGCCAGGGTGGAGGCGAGCTCGATGCAAAAACTGAAGCCAATGGGATGCTGAAACCGATCAGCACATCGTATCAGGCCCGAGTTCGTTTTGATGACAATGACGAACAGTTGCGAGTTGGTCTTACCGGACAGGCCAAGATCTACACGGGTTGGCAGCCAATTGGCCGTCGCGTTGCCCGCTATTTGTACCGGACGTTCCGGTTTAATTGGTGATCCTTCGTGTTCACCACCTATTTAGGGAGGAAAACGGTTCTGGAATCTCGTGTGAGCTTCTGAGAATTGAATCACTTTTGACGTGGCACGTCCCGGTGTCCTGGCACGTGTCGAATCCAAGTTTCTACCATGGGAGTAATGAAAAATGGCGAAAGCTGCAGAAAAGACAGCCGCGAAACCCGAAGTACCTGCAGAGCCGAAGGCTGCCGAAAAAGCAGCACCTGAAGCTTCGGACGCTGCGCAGCAGCAACAGCAGATGGTTCAGGTTCAAGTCAAAGATGAAAACGCGATGGCGCTCTACGCCAACTTCTGCCGCGTCACGGGATCCCCCGAAGAGCTGATTATCGATTTTGGTCTGAACCCGCAACCCGTTGGTGTTCCAAAGGACCCAATTGAAGTCAAACAGCGCATCATCGTGAACTACTACACCGCCAAGCGTCTGCTGGCCGCCTTGAACATGTCTGTTCAGCGTCACGAAGCCGTCTTTGGTGTCTTGGAAACGGACATTCAGAAGCGACTGAAGAACCGTCAATAAGTCGAACCGAAAATCGAATTGATGGCAGGTGACTGTCGTCATAATGATGGCCGCGTAGCGGATTGCCTAAGCATCCGCGACGCGGCCTTTTTCTTTTCCTCCCAGTTTGCCTATCCTTCGACCCCACCTATAGGCCACCAGGGGAAGCCAAAAACTTTGCCAGCTCCGGACCGCGAGCGGGGAACTAGTCGGATTGCGGTCACGTCCAACCGTTACAGCCCTCCGCGATGGGAACAGGCAGGTTTGGCAAATTAGGCATTATGTAGTGGAGCCCACGCCATTTTGTTGCATTGGCCTCTTCCCCAACTATAATCGATGAAATCTACGGAAACTGTGTGTTACGACCGGATTTAACGCAATGAGGGAGCCACCTCGATGTTGCCAGGTGGCTGCTGGTAACCCCTTCATTTTATCTGTTTTACATCATTGAGCTATCTATCCGCGCTCGTCGAAGTAACCCCCTAGTCTGAGGGATGGTTGATGACCATACGACGTTCCCGTCACTTGCGAAATGCAATGACAAGTCAACGAAGACGATCCGGCCGACTCGATTACGAGTGCCGACGGCGTCTGTTATTGGAGCGACTCGAAGATCGACTACTGTTGGCGGTTGGGCCGCGCCTCGCTGGCGTGCAACCGAACAACAGTGATCTGTTTTCGTTTGTCGAACAGTCTACAAATGTGCGTGATGTTGCGCCTCGCGAGCTGACGTTACGCTTCGACGAGAATCAGCAGATCGATCCCCTTTCGTTATCGGGAATTCAGATCGCGCGCAGCATTAACAGCATTTTCGGGGACGGTGACGACCAGATCATCACACCCGGGTTTATTGGGGTTGGAAAGAGCCCCAGCGAGAACGAGGTCGTGATTCGATTTGCCGAATCGCTATCGGACGCTTTTTATCAGATTCAGGTGTTTGGCGCGGGGAATGCAAACGACTTAAAGAACCTGCTTGGGGACAGTTACATTCCGACATTGGTTGACGGTGACGGCAATTCGTCCGTTGATTCGATCCGGTTCGAATTGGACCTCGGGGCACAGGTCGTTGCGGTAGTTCCGCAGCCGATCAGTCGAGACCCATCAGGTACGCTGGTCCAGGCCCGAAATCAGATCGAGGTCTACTTTAACGATGACGACTTATTCGTTGAGAATGATGACCTGGGTAATCCGATCCAGTCGTCGGCTGAGAACCCCGAGTTTTACCAGCTGATATTCAGCGCCGACACAGTCCGCAACACGGACGATGTTGTCATCATGCCGACGGATGTTTCTTACGATGCGTCGCGGGATTTAGTCACACTGACGTTTGCGCAGAACTTGGATTCATTGGAGGATCCAGATACGGGCGCCTTGATCGGGCCAGGCACGTTCAGGCTCAGGGTGGGGAGCGACGAGGCTGCCCCGCTGCCCCCTCAGCAGTTTTCGTCCCACTTTGAAGTCTCTTCAGATTTCAACTCCAACGATCAGGTGGTGTTGCAATTCACGGCCGTCCGACCGGACGAGCATCCGATTTCCGTGGTCGTCAACCGCAGCGATCTTGGCGCCGCCGTGGATTCCGCTCCACGCCTGCTGATTAACGTTGTCAATTCGACTGTTTTTGTGGACTTAAACTTGCACGCGGGTGAAGAGACGATCGCCCAAGAGGTGATTGATGCGATCAACGGACACCCCGCTGCTCGGGAGCTGATTGGGGCATCGATCAATTCGGGGGATCCGGCCACGACAGTCGGTGATCGCCCCGTCAACTATTCGCCGCTCAATCTGATTGGGTTGGGAAGCAGCTTCAACACAGCCACGAACCTCACTGACGAAACGGACATTGGCGCTGCGATCGTGGTCACTGGCAGCGGCAACGCCTTTGTGGACGGTCAGTTCTTCGGGATCACCGACGCCTCGGGCACGCCCCGGACATTCGAGTTTGATAGCGACGTGCCGACAGCTCTAAATAATGCTGCATCGATCGCCATCGCTTTTTCACAAGATGCAACTCAGTCCCAATTGGGATTGGCGATTGTCGAGGCGATCAACGGCGCTAGTTTTGACACCACCGCAATCCTGGCCGGAAATCGAATTCTGCTGGAAGGTGAAGACATTGTCGACATGAACGCCGGTGTGTCGGGGTTGACGAAGGAGTTTCAAAGTCGGTTCGACAGCGGGCAGGTTTTGCAGGTCTCACTCGCCGGCGACTCGTTCACCGAGGGCCAGTTGTTCAGCATTACGGACCGGTTCGGTGTGACCAAGGCGCTCGAATTTCGTCATGGTTTCATCCTGCAAGTCCCTTTGGACATCTCGACCGGATTGGCCGACGAGGACATCTTTTCCATCACAGACGAAAACAACACCACGACGGTCTTCGAGTTTGAAGATGTCAACGATCTGAACGGCGTGACAATGGGCAACGTCGAGATTCAGTTCGACTCCACCGTTGACACGCAACAGGACGTGGTGAACGCCGTGATGGCGGCGATTCAGATGGAGGTCGATGCTCTGGCAATCAGCGGCATCACTCCGTTCGATTTAGGTGAAGGCCGAATTCATCTTGGCAGCACGCCCGTCGCGGTCGATACATCGGGCGGTGGTTTGATGGATACGGGATCGCCTCTCGTGCAAACGCCCGGCGCGACGCGAATCGACTATCTTCCGCACGCTTCGTTTACTAGTAACGCCGTCGCGTTGGCGATTGGAAACGCAATCAACGCTGCCGGTTTTGCTACCGAAGCGTTGCCGGTGAGCAATCAGATCCGCCTGACCAATGACAAGTCGATTGACGTCGATCTGCCAGGTTTGGCGATCTCCGCACAGGGTCGATTCGACACTGGGCCTGTGTTGACGGTGACCAAGGGTGGCAGCGGATTTGATGATGGCCAGACCATTCAGATTCGCGACGACCGCGGCACCATTCGAAACTTCGAGTTTGACAACGAGTTCTTCCTGACCGTTTCGTCAGCCATGTTGCCCAACGATGGCGACACCATCACGTTGACTCATCGAGCCACGACGGGTGCGGTGCCGACGGACGTGTTCGTTTTCGAGTTTGTCGACACCGGCAGCGGCGGGGCGCTCAACAACCCCGACAATGTGGCGGTGAATTTCGACAGCGGCACGGACGGTCAGGCCGAGATCGCTGCTGCGATCGTCGCGGCCTTTGACGGGCTGATCGTCGACGGCAGATTGTCGGGCATTTCGCTCGTGGATACCGGCAATGGCCAGATCCAGCTTGGCGCGGGCCCCGGCTATGGGTTCGTCATCACCAGCGCAGCGGTCGGGCAAACCGGTCCTTCGCTGATCGATCCGAATGCCGTTGCCGTCACGCTGACCGGTGGCGAGTCGATCAACGAGATGGCAGTCCGTCTGGCAGATGCCGTTAATTTCGCAGGTTTCCGGGGACTCGGCACTGCCGTGAAGGACCGCATCTATTTGACCAACGACCGTCAGGTAATTGTCGATGGTGACCTTGACGCGATCACAAAGTCGTCGCAAGGCATCATTATTTCTTCGGCGATCAACCCTCAGCCGTTCGAGCTTGACTTCCCTGGTGCCAACAACGAACCCGGCCACCGCGACATTCCCGACGAAGTCGGTTCTGGCATTCAGCAGCACATCAATGCGGATTTTGCGGATGGCGGTCGAGATTCGACGCCGGGCGCCACCACGGTGCTGTATAACTTCCGGGACGATTACGGCGTCGACCAACAAGGGGATGCGCTTCAGAACGCGATCACCGAACAACAGAAGGCCCGTGCCCGAGAAGCCTTCCAATTGTGGGGAAATTACCTCGGCGTACAGTTCCTCGAGTCTGCCCGCGAAGGCCTGGCCTTGGCAACGGGCGACTTGAACGCGTTAGATCCGACGGAACCTGGCGTGTTGAATTTTGCCGCCAACGATTTTCGCGTGCGGATCGACCCGCGTTTCGCCAGCGGCCTCTTGGTGATGGACAATGGCATCCAATGGAACGAGGACTTTGGCGAGAACTGGTTTGTTAACTCAATGGTCGGGGTCGGGGCGATGTTGGGTCTGGACCTGGCCAACGACTTGCCGACTAGCAACGTCATGGCATTGGTTACGGCGCCGACCGATCCGATCACCGGCGACAGTGTTCCGTTCTTCAACGTCGGTGACCCGGAGTCGATTTACCCGGGCAACGCGGACATTATTCATGGCCAACACCTGTATCGTCCTGACGGGATCGATATCGACTTGTACCGTTTCACAATCGATCTTGACGAAGGACGCGTTGGCCGATTCACGGCGGAGACGTTTGCCCAACGTCTACCGAATTCCAGCCTCTTGGACACGGTCGTCCGTCTGTACCGCGAAAACGCCAACGGCACACGTGAACTGATCGCGCAGAACGACGACTATTTTAGTCGCGACTCGCTGATCGAGATGGATCTTGGACCGGGTGCTTACTACATCGGGGTCAGCGCAGGCGGCAACAGCGACTACGATCCGACAATCGAAGGCACGGGCATTGGTGGTGCCAGCCAAGGTGTTTACGACTTGCGACTGAACTTCCGTTCACAAGTGGAAGACGAAAATACGATCCGCGACTTGGACGGTCAAAAGACCGCCTTGGATGGCGATGCCGACGGAGTAACCGGTGGCGTTTACAGCTTCTGGTTCCAGACTCGGCCTCTGAATCGCGTGCTGGAAATCACCGGCGACGGCAACTCATTCCTCGACGGGCAAGTGGTGACCATTACGAACAGCCAGGGTGTCGTCAAGCGATTCGAGTTTGACAACGACACCCCTCCGAATTTCGCAGCTGGCAACCAGCCCGTTTCTTTCACGGAGTTCAGCAGTTCCGAGACTCTGGCGCAGACGTTGAGTACCAAGATCACCAACGCTGGATTTAATGTAAGTGCGACGACCGAAGGTACGAATCGTATCACCTTGTCTGGGGAGCGTTTGGTTTCACTGAGTTTTGGTTTTGTTGGAATCGAAATTGAAGGCAAGACAATTTTCGTTGACAAGACGGCGGGGCCGAACGCCGACGGATCGCTTGAGAAACCGTTCAACAGCATTGCTCGCTCTGGCCAGACAAACTCCTTTGCGGCTACGCACCCGGACGATATTGTTCGCATCGTCGGCAACGGCGGCACGGACCAAAAAATCGACAGCTTGGGTGACAATTTTGCCTATGAAATTGGCTTCCCCCCGGCCGGTGGACCGGCAAACCTGGAAGATGGGACGGAAATGGCCGTCCCGCGGGGTGTCACGGTGATGATCGACCCGGGCACGATATTCAAAATGCGCCGCTCGCGGATTGGCGTGGGCAGTTCTTCGTTGACGGTCAATCGTAGCGGCGGAGCGTTGCAAGTCTTAGGCACGCCGGAGCGAAATGTCTTCTTCACGTCGTGGCTGAATGAGAACATCGGATTAGACACGCATCCCCCGACAACTTCAGCCACTCGCGGTGATTGGGGCGGCATTGTCTTTCGGGCCGATATCGACAACGGCGAATCGCGACCGAGCCTGGAAAATGAAGGCATCTTCTTGAATTACGTCAACCACGCCGACATCAGTTATGGCGGTGGTGGCAACGTTGTCATCGGCGGTATCCAGCAAATCGTAAATCCGATTCAGATGACAGAAACGCGCCCCACAATTTCCTTCAATCGGATCACCAACAGCGCGGATTCGGCGATGTCCGCGTCACCCAATAGTTTTGACGAAACGAATTTCCACTCGCCACGCTTCCAGGCCGCAGGAGTCTTTACGTCCGATTACGAACGAATTGGCCCCGAAATCCACTCGAACTTTCTCCTTAACAACTCGACCAACGGGCTGTTTGTTCGCATCGAGACGCCAGCCGGCAACGCCCTTCGACCGTTGGCGGTTTCCGGTCGGTTGGACGATACAGACATCGTGCATGTGCTCGCCGAGAACCTGGTGATTCAGGGTAGTCAGGGCGATCCGTTGCTTGACTTGGAGCGGCCCGCAGTCGATTTGATCACGTTTACGCCCCGCAATGGCGACGGTCTTCCAGAAGGTGTTTACAACTACAAAGTGACATTTGTCGATGCCAGCGGTTTCGAGGGTCGGCCTTCCACGCCCACACCCGATTTCGCCATTACGGCGGCAGCCAAGACGGCCGGCATCGGCGCGATTCAGTTGAATCAGCTACCGCCTGTCACCGGTGACTTTGTCAGCCGACGGATTTACCGAACCGATGCGAATTCCGACGGTGTCTACCACCTTGTTGCAACCTTGAATGCATCGGACACGGTCTTTGTCGATTCGTTGGCGCCGGTCGATTTGCAAGACGAATTGCGTCGTGACCCACCTTCGGGTGTTGCCGTGACGGCCACGCCAGTACCTCGCGGTTCGTTGGCGGTCGGGAAGTACAATTACCGGATCGTATTCGTCGACGCCCAAGGAAACGAAGGTGCCTCGTCGGACCCATTTGCCGAACTCGTCAACCTTGGCGTCGGCAGCGAGGGCGGCATTAGGCTGGACAGCCTGCCGGCGACGAATGGTAAATTCGTATCGCGACGTCTCTACCGCAGCACCATTGGCGGCATTGGGCCCTACACGTTGGTCGCCGAGCTTGACGCCACGACGCCCGATTACATCGACGACGGATCAACCTTGGGTGGCACGCTTGACGCTTCTGCCTTTGGCGTGATTCGTGCCCGACCTCATGCGCGTTTGGCCATTGACCCTGGGGCCGTTATCAAACTGGAAGGGGCGCGAATCGAAACGAAGTTTGGCGGACAGGTGATTGCCGAAGGAAACATCGGCCAGGAAGTCGTGTTTACGTCACGTTTGGATGACGCGTTCGGTGCCGGCGGCACGTTTGACACCAACGACGACAACGACCAGCCTTCAGGCGAAGCCTCGCCCTCGCCCGGCAATTGGGGCGGTCTGTTCTTTGGCCAGCTTTCTCGCGGCAGTATCGACAACGCATTAATCGCCTATGGCGGCGGTATCAACAGAATTGAAGGTACCTTCACAAGTTTTAATGTGCTGGAAGTGCATCAGGCCGATTTCCGCCTGACCAACTGCATTATCGAAAACAATGCGGAGGGTGTTGGCGGCCAGGGCCCGATCGATCGCTTCGGTCGCGGCTACAACCGAGTCGCCACTGTTTTTGTCAGAGGGGCACAACCGATCATCGTGGATAACATCTTCCGCGATAACAACACGCAATACGACGCGTCGAAGTCCAGCGCCAGCCTGCAGATGCCCGTGATCACGATCAACGCGAATTCGTTGATCCACGATAATCTGGTCGACTACGGTCGCTCGCGGGGAACGGTAAATGTCATCAGCCGATACGGTGATAACGCCGGACCATTGGTGCGTGGCAACCGCCTCTCGAATAACGCCATCAACGCCATGGTGATTCGAGGCGAAGTTCTGACGACACAAAGCGTTTGGGACGATACCGGCATCGTTCACGTGCTGACGAATCAGTTCGACCAGCGTAACGCTCGGACAGTCGATGCCGCCGGCTTCCAGCGAACGTTTGCCTTCGACGAGATCGTGATTCCCGAGCATCACACTTACGGTGGCCTTCGCCTGGAGAGCAACTCGACCGAAAGCCTGGTCGTCAAGCTGCGTGGTTCTGGGCGTTTGGACAACAGCTTCAACTTGATTCAGAACGGCAATCCCAGCAATCGGAATCCCTATGACGGAGCCGGCTTCACGGCGAGCGGTCGCCGCTTCGAGCTCGACGACCGCATCGGTGGAACGCTGCACGTTGTGGGACAACCGGGTTTCCCGGTAGTGCTGACTTCGCTGTTTGACGACACCGTGGGAGCCGGCGTCCAACCCGACGACCGTCCACAAACGGATACCAACAATGACGGAATCGCGACGATTCCGAGGCCCAACGACTGGCGCAGCATTCGACTGGATCAGGAAAGCAATGATCGCAACGTTGAAATTGCACTTGAGTTGGAATCGCCTGAGGAGACGGCTCCAGGTTCCAATTCAACGACCAACACGGCTCAATCTTTGGGCAAGCTGGCCGCCAATGAACAGGGCGGTGACGAGAACCTTCGGATGGGTTTCGAGATTCAAGGGTTCATCAACGAGCCGAACGACGTCGATGTCTACAGTTTCGAGGGCGCTGCAGGCACAGAAATCTGGATTGATGTTGACCGTACCACGTTCACGCTCGACACCATTGTCGAGTTCTTGGATGAGAATGGCGTCGTGTTGGCACGAACTGATGACACGCTACGCGAAGTCGATGCGGTTGATTTCGTGTCCAATCAGATTCAACCGAATCTCGTGGCGCCGCTGCAAAAATCACCCACGCCGTACTACCCGACCCATGCGTCGGGGTTGTCCAAAGACTTCTTCACGATCAACCCCCGTGATGCCGGGATGCGGATTGCCCTACCGGGCAGTGCTGGAGCTCGCGACACGTTTCACGTTCGTGTCCGCAGCAAGGACGGATTGACTACGGGTGTTTACCAATTGCAGATAAGGATGGGCGAAGTCGACGAATTCCCAGGATCCACGGTGCGATTCGCCGACATTCGTTATGCCAATAACGGAGTAGAAGTGCTCGGCCTGCCCAAGCACTCGCCGCTGATCGGCGAAGCGGCGGAAGACGAGTTGGCGGGTTCATTCGCCAGCAACAATAATTTCTTCCAGGATCCAGTCACTCCCGGAAACCAACCACAGGACGTTGGTAACTTACTGGCTTCGGATCGTGCGGCCATCAGCATCGCAGGCACGACAAGCAGCCCTGGAGATCTCGACTTCTTTAAGTTCGATGTGACCTATGAGGGGATTTCCGACGCATCTCAGCATCATTTTGCGACCACTTTCGATGTCGACTACGCCGATGCCCTGGTGCGGTATAACTCGACGCTCAATGTCTTTGACGACAGCGGCAGGTTGATCCTGATTGGCCATGATTCCAACATTGCCGAAGACCGGTCCGGTCCGTTGGCGGGTGCCGATCTGACTGACCTTTCGCGCGGCAGTGTCGGCCCGAAAGATCCGTACATCGGTCCTGTCGAGTTGCCTCAAGGCACGTATTTCCCCGTGGTGACTTCCAACGGTCAGATTTCCGCTGATCTGCTTGGCAATCGGCTGCTCCGCTTAGAGCCGGTCAATTCCGTGATCCGGATCGCGGAAGACCATATTGGTTCCTTTGGTGGTTCGACGGCGGAGGATCCTGTGGTGCCAGTGTTGCTGGATCCGAACTTCGTGGGTTCGGGAACAAACCTCTGGCACGTGACCGGCAATCGGGCAGCGAACCCGGGGCACGGGCTCAACGAAGTCTTCGACCTTAGCCGGAGTGGTGCGAGCCTGACCGACGGTGGCGACAGTTTCTACTTTGGTGACGAGTCGGCCGGCAACACGGTTCCTGCTGGTTCGATGGGGAACATGCTCTCCAATCCATTCAGCTTGAAGGGTTATTCGGCGAATGACCGCCCTGTTCTGTATTTCAACTATTTCATCGACAACGATTCCGGCCAGGATGCCTTTCGTGTGTCGCTCGTCGATGCAGGTGGGAACGCAACTTTGGTGGCTTCCAGCAATACATCGGACGCTTCCAGTCCCGCCGTTACGCTACTGTCGCAAGCGTCAGGCAGCGATTGGTTGCAAGCCCGAATTGAACTCGACACGTTCGCTGGCTCGGAGACGCTTCGTTTGAGGTTCGAATACGATGGCGTTTCCACGGGATCCAATGAGGGGGCCTACATCGACGACGTGATCATCGGATTCGCCGAACGTGGCGAGATGGTGACAGGTGCCGCCTCGAATCCGAACTTCACGACCGACCCGAATGCCCCACCCGCAGAGACTCTCGTCGGCAACTACCAACTCGAGATTCGCAAGGCAAGCGAATTCGGCACCTCCGGTCAGGCGACATCAACGATCCGCAGCGCGACGGTTTGGGGAATCCAGCCGGGCACTCGGCAGATTCTCCAGATCGATCCAGCCAACGGCGCGATTGTCGGGCAGTTCCCGGCTCCGGATCCTCTGGCACCTGGTCATCTGGTCGCTGGCTTGTCAATCGCCGAGGGCGGCAATTCGCTCATCTACGTTAACGGCGAGTTGGACGGGAGCATCCTTTATCGACTCGATCCGACCAACGGGACAATTCTCTCGACCGAACTCCTTCCATCAATCTCCGGATCTTCTCCAGGCGATCGCGGTGGTCTCAGCTACGAATCGCCGGGGACGATTTTCGCCGTGGACGGCATCCTGGGTGTAGACGCCCAGACGGGCTTTGGTGGCCCTGTGACGCAACATCTGAGTGCGACATTTGCTGAACCTACGATTCCGGGCGCCATGGGTGGCGATGACAATGGCCGCCAGTTCTTGGATGCCGGCGCGCTCATCGTGGAATATGATCCGTCCCTTGCCAATTCCATTATGAATTCGTTCCCCGCTCAAGTTCCTCAAATGCAGGGAATGGCATTTGATGGCACGTTTCTCTATGTCTCTGATGCCGCCGGGAATCTGGTGACGCTCGATCCAGACACCGGTACGATCCGTCAAACGGTTGCGATCCCGGGCGGCAATCTCATCGGTTTGGCGGCTGCTCGATTCAACAATGCGAATGTTGGTTTGACGCTGACAGGCAGCATCGACACCAACGACCGCGAGGCGCAAGTCACAACGTTAATCGCTCCTGCCGGTACGGACGTGGTCGACGGACAGACGTTCACGGTGGGCGACGGAGTGAATGAACTCACATTCGAATTCGAAGATCCGGAGATTGGTGACGGCATCAGCGGTGGCCACGTCGAAATTCGCTTCAAAACGTCGGACAACGATCCGATGAACCCCGTGTTCTTGCCGGATACGGATTCGGTCATTGCGACGAGGATTCGCGATGCGATCAACAGCCCGCAAGCTCAGACCATTATCAATCTTCGTGCCGCCAAGTCCGATGGCGAAGTCACCGGCACGGCCAGCAGTGACAATCGCATCAACCTCTTTGGCACCGCATTGGTCGACGTTCCCGACTCATTCGAGATCACGGAAACGACCAATAACGCCAACCAGTTGCGCGACGTGATTGTTGGTTCAGCAGTCGAATCGGTGGGCAACGCCACGTTTGTCGGTAGTGATGTTTCTGCCGGCCTGTTCCGGGGCGGTCTGGAAACGATCGGATTGGAATCTGGGATTGTCCTGACAACCGGCGATGCCAACTTTGCCGACGATCCCAATCCGGTCAACACGCAGAACGGGCGAGCTTCCGAGCAAGGTGATGCCAATCTGGACGCAGAACTTGGCGTCACGACGGTGGACACAACCTATCTGGAATTCGACTTCACATTGCCGCCCTTGCCTGCCACGCCTCCCATGGCCAGCAACGATTTGTATCTCAATTTCGTGTTTGCCTCCGAGGAATATAACGAATCGATCGGTTCGGCATTCACCGATGCCGTGGCAATTTTCGTGGACGAAGGTGCCGATGGCGTGGACGTCAAGAATATTGCCTTGGTGCCGGGCATGTCACCGCTTGACCCTGTCTCGATTGATACCGTCAACGGCGGCGACCCGTTCGATCCCTCTGGTCTGATCGGTGCCAACCCACAGTTCTTCAACAACAACGATCCGAACCAGGGCGGCCAGTTCCTGGACGAATTCGGTTACGACGGATTTACCGACGTGTTCGTCGCGTCGCTGGCTGGTGCCGATGCATTGACGACGGATGGAACGCACCGAATCAAGATCGCGATCTCCGACGTGGACGACTTATCCGCCGACAGCGCGGTATTCATTGAAGCCGTTAGCATGCAGAGTTTCCTGACCACGGATCCGGACACTGGGCCATTTGTGCGGGATCCCGAAGGAATCGCCAGCATCCGCCACGAAGGGCAAGGCGATCAGAATCGCTTCCGCGATCAGGGCCTGGTGATGATCCACTCGAATACGGTCACGGATTCCAAGACGTATGGGATTGTCGCCGATGCGGGTGAGCGCGACACCGACGGCAGCTTCGCCTCGAATCGAGATTCTGGCGGTACCAGCAGCGCGCTGGACCGGGTACCGGTTCGCCTGCAAAGTCCCGTTCCCGGCCCGGTCCGCAATTTGGTCGCGCCGAACAACGTACCGGCCACGGGTGGATTCACTCCCAGCGTGACGATTGCCAACAACACCATCACCAGTGACGGGTCGCTCGGCGGTATCCACGTCAGCGGGAACAGCCAGACCTACGAACTGACGCCGCGGCGCCCGTCCGTGCATCCGGTTCAGAACTTGATCGAATTCACCGCGGGCGACGAGGTCTGCGATGGTGAAAACTTTACGATCAGGGCTTTTGGTCAGTCCGTCAGGTTTGAATTTGAAGACATCTCCGGTTCACCGGTGATCGAATGCGGCAGCGGCGCCGTGGGTGGTAACGGTTGGGTTGATGGCCGGATTCCGATCTACTATCGGCGATCGCTTGATCCCGTTCAGGGGTATAGGCAAACAGAGATGGCTCAGGCGATCAAGAATGCGATCGACAGCAGCACCTTGGTCTCCAACGACAGTACGATGGTCATCCAAACGTACATTGCCCCCAGTCGCTCACCCGGAGGTTTCACTCCCGGTCCAGATCCAGCGGTCTTTGTCGAGCACGTCAGTGGTATTGGATCAAGCCCTCCCGGCTCCGGAGTGCTCCGCATTCGCCGCGTGGGACATGCCTATCAGCCCCAACCGTTCGCGCGGGTTGTCAACAACACGATTTTTGGGAATGACGGAGACTTCTCCTTCTTCGCCGATCCAAGCCTCGAATCGAACGACACGCTGTTCAACGCCATCGATACACGGCAAGGTCGCCAACACAATCCCGAGTCCTTTACGGCATCGGCCACGATCGGCGATACGCAGAATTTCCGGGACGATGACTCCGTTGACGTCGACTTCTACCGATTTGAATTGGATGTCTCGGACCACGTAACGATCGATCTAGATGCGATCACGACTGGCAGCACGCTCAACCCCGTGTTGCGGCTGTTCAATTCGGTGGGTGAAGAGATTATGCGAAGCAGCGGCGACCCAGCGATGAACCTGGATCCGTCGATCGACTTCACGGCAGTTGTGCCGGGCACGTACTTCGTCGGCGTCAGTGGTGCCGGTAACGACAGCTACAGCCCGCTTAGCCTCGGCAGCCGGATCGGCGGCGCGAGCACTGGCGACTACAGCATTGAAGTCAACGTGCGGGCTCCACGTACCTATGTGATCACAGCGCAACACGGTGCGAGGAACGGCACCTTCGAAATCGAGGATGTCACAGGCACCATTCGCACCGTAACGGTAACCTCGACGGCGGCTGAAGAGTTCCCGATTCTAGCCGTGCGACTCGCCAACGCGATCAACGCGGCGACGGGTGGAACCAACATTCAGAATCTCCCCAACGGCCCGTTTGGCGTGGCCAACCCGCTGCAGCCTGTTCAGGCCGAAGCCTACGGTGAACGCTATGTCGTTGTGCGGAATGCCGCCCGTATGACCCAGACATCGGGCAACATGACGATCACTCCCGTCTCGGACAACGACCTAGATCAGCTCCGTCAGGAGCGGGGAATTCTCGTCTCCGAGCAGGCCACGCCGACCGTCTTGAACAACGTGTTGACGAACCTGCGTCGCGGTCTCGAACAAGTTTCATTCCATAGCGACAACCCTGGCCCCGCCGACGTCGGTCACTCCGTGCCTGGCGGGATGGTGGAAGGTGCCTCGGTCTACCAGCACAATAGTCTCAGTAACTCGAACATTCCCTTCAGCAGCGAGGACTTCCAAATCGCTTTGGGCGGTTTCGAATCGCTCTATGTCAACGCCGCTGACCACAACCTCTTCCCGGCCGATTTTGCCTTGTCGATCGATAGTTCGATCGATTCGTTGTCGGAACGGAGTGAATTCGGGCCGATCAAGGAAGCGCTTGGGATTTCGCTATCACCGATCCTGGCCCCGGACCGTGACGTAGTGGGCCAGCTGCGAGTGGACGACCCAGATGTCCAGACGCCCCTCGGCCAGGGTGCGAACGTGTTCAAGGACCGTGGCTCACTGGACCGCAGCGATTTTGTTGGACCATCCGCCTCGTTGGTTTTCCCGCAAGACAACGACGCAAACGATTTTGATCAGGACGGCGCGGTCTCGATCGTGCAATTGGACGAAGGCGTCTATTCCAACTTCACTATCCAAATCGTCGATGGCTTTAAAGCCGCCAATCCGTTTCCCGGTGTCGGCGTCGATGACGACACGCTTGATGGCCGCGTGCTTCCCATTGACGAAGATGGGATTCCGCTGCTCGTCAGAGGTCCTGCTTTGACGCTGTTCCGCGACGGTGTCTTCCTTCGCGAAGGGATCGATTACACGTTCCGCTACAATCAGACCAGCAACGAGGCGGTGTTGACGCCGTTGTCAGGTATTTGGCAAAGCGGGGTCTATGTGATTCGCGTGAACAATCGTGATCGCTTTGTGATCGACGCAGCCAGCGGCTCAGCAATTGACGATGGCGACGATTTTACGATCACCAACGCGATTGGCGAGACCGCGTCGATCGAGTTCGACAGCGGCTACACCGTTCGCATTACCCAAACCCTAGGCCTGCAAGTTCCGGCCATCGGTGCGGCCACTGGCGGTATTACGGATGGTCAGCGTTTCTCGATCACTCAAGACAATGGCGCGACAACCGTCGTTTTCGAGTTCGATCGTAACGGCAATGTGTTGCCAGACAATCGGCCCGTGCCGTTCGCCACTGCCGACAGTGCCTCCGCGCTGGCCGATAGCATCGTCGCCGCGATTCAGCAGGCGGTCATCGATGGTGATTTGAGCAGCCTACAGCCACGGAACCTCGGTAACGGCCTGGTGCATGTCGGCGCGACGACGGATCACGAAGTCGATACGACGTTTTCTCAATTAACGACGACGGTGACACAATCCCCATTCAGCTTGACCGTCCCCGCAAACGGTGGCTTGGGACTGACCGATGGCGAGACGTTCACGGTCAGCGATGGAACAATCACTGAGACATTCGAGTTTGACAACGACGGGATTCTCACCACAGTTCCCGGACCCGGCGTATGCTCATATTGCTCGATCCCGTATCTGGATCAGGATAGCTCCGATCAAATCGCCGGCCTAGTGGCGGGCGCGCTTGCCAGTGCACCGCTGGGTCTGAATCCGTTGAGTATTGGCGGCGGTGTGGTCCAGTTGGGCGCTGGTGCGAATCACTCGGTGGACGTGACACAAGGAAGCTTGACACGGCAGATGTCCATCGGCGGCATCAATGATGCAGAGCGTTTCACGATCACAAACGGCGTCGACACGGTGACCTTCGAGTTCGACAACGATGGTATCTTCATCGATTCGGATATGGACAACGTGCCAGACAACACGTTGCTGCCGTTTACCACCGCCAGTACGCACCTTGATCTGGCGGACCAAATGGTGGCCGCGATTACCAGTGCCGGCCTGGGGTTGGATCCGATTCATATAGGCGGTGGTATCGTAAATATTGGCGGTACGCCGCTGCATATCTTGACATCGACATTCGCACCCAGCTTGATCGTCACGGGAGATCCTGGCGTTCGCGCGACAACGACGCTGCACTTGCCGACGGCACCTGCCCTACAGGTGCCGCCCAACGGCGGAGCCGACATCGCCGATGCGGAGATGTTTGTTCTCGGCAACGGAAATCAAATCCGTTCCTTTGAATTTGACAGCGATGGTGTCTTTGTGGATGCCGACGGTGATCTGGCTCCGGACAACATTCTGATCACGTTCACCGGCACGGAAACCCGAACGGCAATGGCGGTTGCCGTCAGTACGGCCATCAGCCTGTCGGGCCTTGGATTCATGCCAATGCCAGTTGCAAACGGCGTGATTGACCTCGGCGCGCCTCCCACTGGCATGATCGGCCCCCTAACTAACACCAGCCTGACACGGGCCGACCGCGTTGGAACGTCACTGTTGGACGGAGATGTGTTCTCCATTGATGACGGCAGCAATACCGTGTTCTTCGAATTCGAGGATGCCTCGCTAGGCAACGGGGTGATCCCTGGGAACGAGTCGATCTTGTACACGCCCGGTAGCGACGTCGATACCGTGGCCGACACGATGGTGGCGGTCATTGCGTCCGCCGGCCTCAACTTGGCGCCCGTGAATCTAGGCGATGGTGCTGTCGAGCTGAACGACTCGCCAGGCCATCTGGTTGATGTGACGGCGAGTTCCCTCACGCAAAGTGGTGTGCCTGGTGGTGGTGTCTTGGTCAAGATCCGGTCGGATTTTTCTGACGCACAAGTGGCCGCCAGCATTGTTAAGTCCATCAACACGGCCAACACCACCCTGCCCTTCGAGAACGTCACTGCGCAGATCCGTGGTGGATCGACCCTGTTTGTCGATATCGATCAGTTTAAGGTCGACAACCAAGGCAATGTGACCGTTGAGCCAGCCGACTACGTCGACGGATCGGCGGCCGTGACCGGGATTTCCAACTTCTTCCTTAGTGCCGTCAAGGACTTGCCAGGCAATTCTCTGGAGGCCAATCAATCCACAGATGAAACTCAGTTTACGATTCTGCTGCCTGGTGCGGAGCTGGACTTTGGCGATGCCCCTGATCCATTTACGGGAATCGGCCGGTATGCAACCCTGTTTGACAACGACGGGGCCCGCCATGTTATCACGGAAACTCCAATTTTCCTGGGCAGCGGTGTCGATGCTGACGCCGACGGCCAGCCCTCGTTGACCGCCGACGGTGATGATGCCGACCACGTCTTGGATATCTCAGCGTCAAATCTGTCTGTAACTGGTACGGCGCCCTACAGCATTGTCGTCCCAGCCGCGGGCGGTGCCGCGATCAATGACGGCGAGATGTTTACCATCGAGCGATTCAACGGCCAGACTGTGACGTTTGAATTCGACGAGAATGGTGTGTCAGCGGACACCAAGAAGATTAACTTCACTGCCGCCACAACTCGCGATGAGCTCGCCAACGCGATCGTGGCCGCGATTCAAGCCGATACGCCCCAAAACAACTCAAACCACGACCTGTTGGTGCTACACCCGGCGAATTTGGGCAACGGCATTGTATTTATCGGCGGCAAGCTACGGCATACGGTGGATGCAAGTCAGAGTTCGATTGTGGTTGAAGGGTCGCCCGCATCGGTGTTGCGAATTCCCGCAACGGCGATGGGTACCGCCAATATAGGCGATGGTGATCTGATCGTCTTTCACGACGGTGCAGGTTCAGTGACATTTGAATTCGATAGTGACGCGACGGTCGCGATGGGCAACACAGCGGTGACCTTCGTCGATACCGAGACGCCTTCCGAGTTTGCGATGAATCTGATCTCCGCAGTTCAGTCATCGGGACTGCAGTTTGCCGCACCCAACGGCAGCATGACGCACCAAGGCAGCGGCGTGATTCAGGTTGCCGGCCCAGCCAGTCATTCCTTGGACATTTCTCAATCGCCTTCGCTGGCGCCGGCCGGGCGGATTCCGCTCCTGGTCGACACGCCCGCAACGGGATTGGCGATCAAGGTTCCTGCCATTCTGCAACTTGAAGTGAGCGTTGGATCGGCTCCCACTGATATCCAAGATGGTGACATGTTCATCATTAACGACCGCATCAATCCCACGGTCACGTTTGAATTCGAGATTTTTGGCGGTGTCGCGGCCGGCTCGCATCCAATTTCCTTCGCCGACACCCAAACGCCAGAGGTCGTGGCGGACCGGATGGTCGCCGTTATCCAGCAGGCCGCGGATGATGGCCTGTTGGTCGGCATCCAACCAGTACGCGTCAGCGGTGGCCTCGTCGATCTGCAGCCCGTGGCCATCGTCAGTGTCGACTCGACGCAGAGTCACCTGGCTCAAACTGGACCCGTTGTCGAAGGCCAGACCTTCTCGATCGATCTGGACGGTCCATCGGGTATCAGCCCGTCCGTAATTTTCGAGTTCACTAAGACAGGCAATGTTAGCGGCACGAATCGATCGGTTCAAATCCAGGACGTACAAAGTGCCGACGACGTTGCCAAGTCCATCGTCACGGCGATTAAGAACGCCGCGTTGTCTGGTGACCTGGCGGGTGTCGTTACCAACAATCTGGGCGATGGCCTGGTCGACGTTTCGGGGCCGACAGACCTTGTTGTTGATCTGACGAACTCGACTGACTTGACCCAAGACGGAGTGGCGGGCGGCCTGGCCGATGGCCAGTCGTTTATCATCGACGACGGTGTGCGGCAGGTGACCTTCGAGTTTGATCGTAATGACAGGACTACAACGGGCAATGTCGTCGTGTCGACGGTAACGAAAGTCGGAACCCAGTTACCAAGCGAATGGGTCGAACGGACGGTCGATGAGATTGGCGCGGAGATTGCCCAGGCGATTATGGCAACTGGGCTGGCCGTCTTCGCCGCGGACCTGGGCGGCGGGTCCGTTCAATTCCAAAGAGACGACGAAGATGGTGTGAGGTTTGACAGTATCTTCACGCCCAATGCCGCGACGCCTATCACGGTGACGGCATCGGCCGACGGCACGTTGAACGCATGGTTCGACTGGAACCAGGACGGAGATTGGAATGATCCCAACGAGCAGGTCTTTACGGATCAGGCGGTGCAGGCTGGTGCGAATTCGTTAAGCATCATGGTACCGGACTTCGCGCCAGCTCCCAGTACGCTGCCACTCGGTTTGACAGCCGCGCGATTCCGCTTCAGTTCGGAGTCCGGCCTGTTGCCAACTGGTTTGGCCGTGGACGGGGAAGTGGAAGACTATCGGATTCGTGTGATCAGTAACAACGCTCCGACCGTGGTGCAACCGGGCCTTCCAAATGTTCCTGCAGACGTGGCCTTCCCGGTACTCGAAGATGATGCCGACCACACCTTCGATGCATCGGCATTCTTCAGTGACATTGACATTACGAACGGCAACGGCGACTTCCTCATCTTCACGGTAGTCGGCAACACCAATCCTTCCCTGGTTGATGCCCGTGTTGGTTTGGATGGGCGGACCGTCGTATTGGACTTCCTGGACGATCAGAACGGTGTGGCAACCGTTCGCATGCGTGCCACCGATCAGGGCGGTTTATTCGTGGAAGACGAGTTCGAAGTGACCGTCGATCCAGTGAACGACAGGCCGATTGCCCACGCCCAGACAGTGACGTTGAGCGAAGTCACGACCGAAGATGTCACCAAAGGCACCTTCACGCCGACCACCGTGACCCTGACCTGGGACGACGGGGATCCCATGCCCGACGAGAATCAGTTGCCTTTCTTCGAAATTGTCGATTCCAGCGGTGACAACGGTACGATTGTGCTGGCTGCCGATTTTGTCGACAGCGGTAAATTCACTTACCTTCCCGACCCAGACTTCAATACGGCCGGCGGAAGAACGGCAACGGTGTTGTTCCGCGTTACGGATGAGGATAACCCTCCAGAAAACGCGGGGCTGCCGACCAACCAGACGAGCCTGGTTGCTGCCGTGACATTTGTTATCACGCCCGTCAACGGCCAACCCGTGGGCGATCCGCTGTCCGTCACCACCGCCGAAGAGAATCCGATCAACATTATGTTGTCAGGAAGCGATGGAGATCCCCATCCCGACGAAGTGCAGCAGATCACCTTCGCGATCGTTGATCAGCCGGCGGACGGGACGTTGGCCGGTTTCGACCCTCTGACCGGCGCAGTAACCTACACTCCGAATACTGATTTCAACGGAGCTGATACATTCACCTTCAGCATTACCGATGACGATTTCTTCGGGCTTGGTACGACACGAGTAAGCGATCCGACTACGTTCACGGTCAATGTGACACCGATGAACGATCCGCCAATCGCCAATAATCTAGGGTTCTCGGTTGACGAAAACTCTTCGTACGATTCCACCGACCCCGGCAACCAATCGTTGCCCGGCGACGATGGCGATCCGGTTGTCGTGCAGCTGTTGACCTACGAGATCCTGACCCCACCGTCGCACGGAACACTCACCGGTTTTGATGCCGCAACGGGCGACTTCACCTACACGCCTGATGTGGACTACAACAACTCGCCCGTTGGCGTCCCGGACACTTTCACATACAAAGTGACTGACGACGCACTTGCTGGACCCATCTTCTCGTTGGAGAGTGGGGTGGGGACCGTGACGATTACCGTAACGGCGACGAACGAACAGCCGATCGCCTTCGATCAAACCGTTGTCATGGATGAAGACGAACCAGGTATCGGTGAGAGGACGATCACATTAAATGCCGACGATAACGACCCAGACGTTTCGCAAGTACTGACGTACTCGATTGTCACACTGCCTGTTAACGGGACAATTACGAACTTCAATTCGGTCACCGGCTCGTTGGTGTATACGCCTGATCCCAACTTCAACGGCAGCGACACGTTTGAGTTCCGTGCACGGGACGACGCCTTGGCCGGCAATCCACCGAATCTGTTCAGTGATCCGGCCACCGTGACAATTGACGTAACACCCGTGAATGATGTTCCGATCGCCTTCGACCAGTCGTTCAACCTGTACGAAGACGAGCCAAACACTGGCCTGAGGACGATCACATTGGTGGGTGACGACGGTGACCCCTTGCAAGGCGAAGACCAATCGCCGCTGACGTTTATTGTTGGTAGCCCGAGCAACGGGACATTGGCTGCAACGGCGACACCGGGGCAATACCTCTACACACCCAACGCCGATTTCAACGGTCAAGATAGCTTCACCTTCCAAGTCGAAGACGACAACACGCTCGGCGGCCCCGCCAAGACGAGCCTGCCGGGAACCGTCAATATAACGGTCAACGCAGTCAACGACGCCCCGCAATTCACCGAAGGGCCCAACGTAACGGTGATTGAAGACGTTGGTCCGCACACAGTCATCGGTTGGGCTTCTGGCGTTCGCCCCGGGCCGATCACGGCGGTGGATGAAACCCCACAGATCATCACTTTTGAGGTCACCAATAACAACAATCCGCTGTTCGCCGAGCAGCCTGCGATTTCTGGAAGTGGGACGCTGACTTTCACGCCTCGCGCCGATGCCAATGGAACGGCCGTAGTGACGCTGAAAGCAAAAGACAATGGAAGCGGCACCGCCCCGAATGTTAACGAATCAGGTTCGCGGCAATTTACGATCACCGTCGATGCGATCAATGATGCACCGCAGTTTTCGATCGTGACCGGTAACGTTGAGTTTGCCGAAGAAGATGCCGAACGACCGAATGTGGTCCTCCGGGCGACCAATATTCTGCCAGGCCCGAACACTGCCACCGACGAAATCGGTCAGAACTTGATATTCAACCTGTCGGTAGTGACCACCGGGAACCTGGCCTTTACGGACTTCCCGGCGATCGATTCACAGACCGGTGAGCTTACCTATACCACGGCACCGAATACCAACGGTGTTGCCACCGTAACGGTGACCTTGAGCGACGACGGCAACTCCATCCCGCCGAATGTCCATGATGTCAATGTGTCGCCACCGCAGACCTTCAGGATTCAAGTCGAAGCAGTGAACGATGCGCCGGAATTCACCGTCGATGTGCCCAATGTCGAAGCTGACGAGGATGCTGGTTTCCAGACGGTGACTGGATGGGCCAGTGACATTCTGCCTGGCCCTCTGACCGCGACGGATGAGAGTTCTCAGATCATCACGTTTGAGATCACCAACTTGATCCTCTCGGGCGGTTTGTCCTTTGCAAGTGCTCCAGCGGTCAATCCCGCCAACGGCAACTTAACGTTCGAAACCGACCCTGACAGACATGGTACGGCAACCGTGACGGTGGTGGCCGTCGACAATGGCAACTCTACACCGCCGAATAACAACGATGTCAATGTTTCGGCACCGAAGACCTTTGTGATCACCATTGCAGCTGTCAATGACGCTCCTGAATTCGCGCTTAGTGAGATTTCACCCGTCGTCGAAGATGCCGGCCCTCAGACCGTCCCAGGCTTCGTAAAGAGTATACGGCCTGGCCCGGATACTGCCACGGACGAAGCGATCCAGACCGTGACATTCAATGTCACCAACGACCAGACCAATCTATTCTCGGTTCAGCCCACAGTCTTTCCTGATGGCACGCTGATTTACACGACGTTGCCCGATGCCAACGGCACAGCCATTGTCACGGTCCAAGCCGTTGATTCAGGCCCCAGTGCTGCACCGAACGTGAATCACTCCACCAAGTCATTCACGTTGACCATCGAAGCCATCAACGACGCGCCGATAATCACCGTACCCGGCGAGCAGGTTGTCAACGAAGACACCAATCTGGAGGTACGGAACATCACCGTGACGGATGTCGACGCGGGCGAGATTGAAGTCAAGTTCCGTGTCAACAACGGCACCTTAAACGTTAACACCTTGGTTTCTGGCGGGTTGCAGCCCAGCGATGTGTCAGACAATGGTACCGCTACGGTGACGGTACGGAGCACTCCCGCGGCGATCGCGGCCACGCTGGGCGCAACGGATGGATTGAACTATCAAGGCAATCAAGACTTCAACGGTAATGACGTGCTGACGGTGATTGCCGACGACTTAGGAAACACTGGATCGCCCGGCAAGAAGACAGATCAGGCGACAATTCCGGTCACCGTCTCGCCCCTCAACGATGCACCGTTTGTCGCCAATCCAATCGCGGATATCGTTGCGCCGGAGGACAGCCCGAATCTGCGGGTCGAGTTGTTCCCGCGCGTCTTTAACGACCCCGACGTGGCAACCAATAACGACACGTTGACCCTCAGCGTGGCCAACAACAATAACTCTGCACTGGTTTCCGCCACGATCGACGTGATCGATAAGACTGCTTTGATCTTGGCTTTGGTTCCCAATGCTTCCGGCCAGGCGGAAATCACCATTCAGGCAACCGACTCGCGGGGTGAGTTCGAGAGAGACACCTTCACATTGACGGTCACTCCGGTCAACGATGCACCCGTCGCGAATCCAGACAGCGACTTGGTTGTCAAGAACACACCCACAGAACTGGACATGTTGAGCAACGACACGGATGTCGAGAGTTCCGCAGGCACCAATGACGACATCGACGTTACGACTGTCGAGATCACTTCCGGGGCCAACAACGCCAGTCTGTCAGTCAAAAACGATGGCACAATTCTCTTCACACCAAGTCCGAATTTCCTGGGTGTCAGCACATTCCGCTACCGCGTAAGCGATCACCAGGGAGCCCTGTCGAACGAGGCGACGGTTACCGTTCGTGTCATTACGCCGCCGACGGCCAACGACGACATGGCCACAACCGGCGAACTGGAGCCCGTCGAAATTGATGTGCTGCTCAACGACTTTGATCCGGATGGGCCCATCAATGCGGCCAGTGTGGTTGTGCAGAGCGGTCCGTCCAACGGATCGGTGGTTGTGGATTCGGTTACTGGAGTGATCACCTACACGCCGCAGCAAGATTTCAATGGGACTGACGCGTTCCTTTACACCGTCGACGATTTTGATGGCGCAACATCAAATGTGGCCACGGTGACTGTGACCGTCGAACCGATTCGCCATTGGCAGAACCCTGGCACGGCATTCCCGCGGAATGAACTGGATGTTAACGCTGACGGCGTGATTACTCCACAAGATGTCCTGATCGTGATCAACGCATTGAACCAGGGGCTTGGCGGCGCTCTGCCTACGCCAACTGCCAATTTCCGGCCACCGCCATTCTACGACACCAATGGCGATGGCTTCCTGACGGCCAACGACGCCTTGATCATCATCAACTTCTTGAATGACAATGTGTTCTTTGTTGGCGAGGGCGAGGGTTCGGTGTCTCGCGACGTCGCCGGTCTTGTTGGCGGCCAAGGCGAAGCTGCGACAAGCAACCCATTCGCCGTCACCGCTGCACCTGGTTTCTTCGAGATTCGCTTGCCCGAGCAAGAGGCCCAGGGGGTGGAATCCAGTTTGCGTGGCGATAATGAGACTCGAAAGTCCGTTGACCGGATCATGGCCAAGGTTGATGATGCACTTGCCCCGGTCGCACCGCGTGTGAAGAAGTCCGCCACGGTGCCCCAGACTGGAGTGCGTCTGGAAAGTACTTTGGATGAGATTGCCGGTGACCTGGTCGATGGTTTTTATGATCGAGACGCCAACGACAGTGTGTTCGGAGAGGATTTGATTTGATACTTGTAGGAAACGTGCGACAGCGAAGTCGAGGCGCAACCTACGGGAAGACTATTTCATTTTGAAGGTTTGGTTTATGACCATCCGACGATCGTTCGAATCGTTCTTTGGAAACCGCTTGAGGAAGAAAGTGCGCAGGCCGCGCACCAATGTCGAAAAGCGTACATTGTTATTGGAACCGTTGGAGCGGCGCGAACTGCTTGATGCAGACGGCCTGGCTCAGCCGTTCCCGGATGGTCTCGATCACGCGGACCTTGAGGTTCGTCAGCTAATCACCAACATCACGACCACCGGCGATACGACGCCAAGGTTTTCGCACTCGACTGAGGACTCCAGTCCTTTGATCGGTCTGACTTCGTTCCGCGCAGATTCGAATTTTAGTGGTGTTGATGGATCGGGCTTTGCCACGGTGATCATTGACACTGGCATCGATTTGGACCATCCGTTCTTTGGGCCAGACGCCGATTCCAACGGAATTGCGGATCGGATCGTTTTTCAATCGGACTTCGCCGATAACGACAACGACGCCAGCGATACGGACGATCATGGCTCCAATGTGGCCAGTATTGCGGCCGCGAGCACCGGGGCGTTCATCGGAATGGCCCCGGGAGCGGACATCATCGCTCTGAAGGTCTTCCCGGACGGGCAAAACAGGCAGGCCACATCGGCGGCCATCGAACAGGCACTACAGTGGGTTGTGGCGAATGCCACGCCCTACAACATCGCCAGTGTTAATATGTCTCTGGGTGACGGCCAGAATTTTGGTGCGCCCACCACGAGTCCAGCCTTTGGCATAAACGATGAACTGGCCGCTTTGGTGGCCATGGACGTGATTGTCGTTTCCGCGGCGGGTAACGACTTCTTCCAATTCACAAACGTACAAGGTGTGGCCTATCCGGCGGCCGATCCAAATTCGATCGCTGTCAGCGCAACCTACGATGCCGACGTCGGCTCACCTTCGTACAGCGGTGGGGCTGCCGCGAATAGCACGGGACCCGACCGGGTCACACCGTTCTCACAACGTCATGCGATACTGACAACGATCATGGCACCCGGCGCGGAAATCTCGGGTGCCGATCGTGACGGCAGCTATATCGTTTTCAGTGGCACGAGCCAGGCAGCTCCACACGTTGCCGGTGTCGCCGTCTTGGCGCAACAGTTGGCCGTGCAGGAATTGGCCCGTCGCTTGACGCAGTCCGAATTTGTCTCGTTGATGCAAACAACGGGTGTAACCATCAACGACGGTGACGATGAAGACGATAACGTCATAAACACGGGTGCCGACTTTCAACGTCTCGATGTTCATGCATTGGGCAATGCCATTCTGGCTTTGGGTGGGCAAAGCGTTAGTGCCCTACTAGGGCCGCAACTGATCAGCATCAATCCGAATGAAGGTGACATCTTCAATTTTGATGACGATCCGGGCGTCAACCCGGGCCTGGATAATATCCTCGACGTGGCGCCTCGCGAATTGACGCTGCGATTCGACGGTAACTCAGTCATCGACGCGGCCACTCTGGATGGAATTCGTTTCACGCAGAGCGGTTTTGACGGATCGTTCCGTGATGATTTCAATACCGGCGGCGCCGTTGAAGTGGAAGTCACTCAGCTCGATCCGCTGTTGACGGGCCTGGAAGTGATTGTCACCAAGAGCGGTAGTCTAAGTGGGCCCGCTTTGCCGACGGTGAGCGTGTCCGGCATGACGATCAGCGTCGAGCTCAATGTGGACCCAGGCAACGAGAGCAGCGCCGCGGATTTCGTCCAGGCATTACGAGCCAGTCTTCCCGCCGCCGCGCTGGTGGATGTGGCCGTCGTCGCCGGCGACCCAACGCAGGACATCGCGACTACCGCGGATGCGAGCACTGAGATCGCACCGAACATCATTATCTCCCCCGGCTTCATCGGCTTCGGAGAATCACAGCGGATCGTCATTGCTCGCTTTGCCGAGACGCTTCCGGACGATCTCTATCGCATTGAGGTTTTTGGGGTTGATGACACGAACGCCGGCATCACCGGCTTGAAGGACACATCCGGACTGCTCTTCACACCGATGATCGAAGGCACGAATCGCGACACGATCTTCTTCGAACTGGACCTGGGTGCCCAGATTGTGGCGATCGTGCCGCAACCGGTCAGCCGCGCCCAGGAAGTCGAAATAACGGGTGCTCCAACGGGCGGCACGTTCCGTTTGACTGTTGACGGTGTACAGACCGGGCTAATTCCTTTCGATGTGTCCGCCATGGTCTTGCAGGAAGACGTTTTGGACAACCTGCCGAACGTCAATCCTGAGGATGTCGTCGTAACCGGACCTAGCGGCGGTCCCTGGAATGTGGTCTTCCAAGGTCGTTATGCCGGTGAACAAGTTGCCACGATGACGGCGGATGCCTCGGGGCTGACTGGCGGCGCAAACCCCGATGTCCTGGTGACCGCCGCCTCGCTCCTCTCCCAGGCGCGCGATCAGATCATCGTGTACTTCAACAACGACGATCTGCTGGACGATGTCACTTCGGCGGAGAACCCGGATTTCTATCGGTTGTTCTTGACCAATGACACGGTCCGCAATACGGACGACTCCGCCGCGCACACTCCGACAAGCGTCGCATACTATCCGGATCTTGACAAAGCAATTCTGCAGTTTGCCGTGCCCATTGACGAACTGTCGGGTCCCGGCACTTTTCGGTTGCGGATCGGTACGGATGAAGCTACTCCGGCGGTCCCGATCACCGTCTCTGTCCCAGCAGACACAACGATCCCAGCCCTGCCGACTCAACCTGGTTCGAGTTTTGATACGGCCCTCGACATCGGCGGTTTGACTACGACAAGTGTGATTCTCGATTCGTCGATCGACCCGCAGCAGTTCACACTCGACTTTGCCGGCACCAACGACGAGCCGGGCCACCGAGACATACCGTCACCTCCAGAAAACCACTTGCTCGTGTCCCGCGACTCATCCGCCGCAATAACGACACAGGCGTACAACTTCCAGGATGTGTACGGTCAGGATAATTTCGGAAACGACCTCCACAATGCGATCACCGAAGCACAGAAGGATCGGGCGCGGGAGATCTTTGCACTCTATTCCTACTACCTTGGTATTCAGTTTGTCGAGACTGACGCAAGCGGATTCACCGTTTCCACAGGCGATTTGACCGCCGTGGGTTTGACCAGCGGTCCCGGTGGAGTGCTCGGTGTGGGGGGCGGTGGACGCTTGGTCATGGACGCGCAGGACTTCACCAATCCGGCCGACGATCGGCCCTTCGCCTCGTGGTTCCGCGTTGCCATTCACGAAATCGGTCATTTGCTCGGTTTACAGCACGCCTCTGAATTGCCGTCCGGCACGGTCATGCGCGGCACGCCCGGTTCGTTTTTGAACTTCGGCCAGACCGAGGAACCAGACTACCCGGGTGACCACGACATTGTTCACGGGCAACTTGTCTTTCGCACATCCAGCAAGGACATCGATCTCTTCCAATTCGATGTGGCGGACACTGGGGTGCTCACTGCTGAGACATTTGCCGAGCGATTGCCGGATTCGAGCGCCCTGGACACCCAACTTCGTCTTTATCAGTTGCAGCCCGATGGGACCACCGAGTTGGTTGCTCAAAACGACGACTATTTCAGCGAAGATTCGCTCATCAAACTCGACCTTACTCCGGGCACATATTTCATTGGCGTCAGTGCCAGCGGCAACGACGACTACGATCCCAACATCACCGACACCGGTTTGGGGGGCCGCACGGATGGTGAATACGAACTGCGACTCAACTTCCGACCCTCCGTCGACAACAATATTGTGGATGCGACGGGAACGGATTTCGATGGCAACCTCGATGGCCAACCTGGCGGCGTTCACAACTTTTGGTTCCAAGCCAAGCCGTTGGAGCGGATCCTGGAAATCACCGGCAACAGTACGACGTTTGCCGCCCCGGGCGTGCAAAGCGTGACGATCGTCAATGGTCAGGGCATCTCGAACACCTTCCCCTTCGTGACCGCAGCGACGGTCGCCAATAACGGCATCATCGAAGTGACGGGGGCTTCGACTCAGACAAGTATTCGCGACGACCTGATTGCCGAAATCAACTTCGCATTCGGTACGACCATGGCCACGCTCGTGGGTACCACGCGCATGATGCTGACCGGCGAGCGGAACGTTACGCTGGGTGCCGGTATTGTGGGTATCAACATTGAAGGCCGGACGATTTTCGTCGACAAGACAGCAGCTGCCAATGCTGACGGCTCGCTGGCCTCGCCGTTCAATAGCATCGGAAAGTTCACGTCGATTAACGCATTTTCCAATTCCCACCCGGGCGACATTGTCCGGATTGTTGGCAACGGCGGCCTTGACGGTGATCTGAACACCGAGGTTGACGCCTTCGCGTATGAAATCGGTTTCAACGGCCCACCCCACAACTCGGAATTAAGCGATGGCGCCACGATGGAGGTGCCGCAAGGCGTGGCGGCGATGATCGATTCTGGCGCCCTGTTCAAGCTGCGGCAATCTCGGATCGGTGTCGGCAGCTCGACGGCGTCGGACAACCGCAGTAGAGCGGCGTTGCAAGTCCTGGGGACACCAGTACAAGAAGTCTTCTTCAATTCCTTCAACAACGACGCGCTGGGTATAGGCCAAGTCACCGTGCCCACCACTCCAAAAGCCGGCGACTGGGGCGGAATCTCATTCCGCGAAGATGTTGATCGCGAACAGGGTCGGTTCCTTTACGAGCAAGAAGGGATCTTCTTGAATTACGTTAACCACGCCGACATCCAGTACGGTGGCGGCAGTGTGTTCATTGATTCACAACAGCAGATCATCAACCCCGTCCACATCACGCAGACCCGTCCGACAGTCACCTTCAATACCATCACCGACAGCGCCGACGCGGCGATATCGGCTGACCCCAACGCCTTCGGCGAGACAAATTTCCACGCGCCACGGTACCAATTGTCGGGTGAATTTACGTCGGATTACGACCGCGTGGGACCACAAGTTCACGGTAACCGCGTCGTTGACAATTCGAACAACGGTCTCTTCGTGCGGATTGATACACCCACGGGCGGCCAGATCATACCAATGACGGTGTCGGGACGTCTGGACGATATCGATATCACCCACATCATTTCACAGAACCTGATCATCCAGGGTACGCCCGCCGGGCCCTTGCGGGTGGCAACACCGCCACCCAGCAATCTGATCACGTTCGTGCCCCAAGCCGGCGGCTCACTGGCTATTGGGACGTATGAGTACATCGTGACGTTTGTCGACATCAACGGCAACGAGGGACCTCCCTCCGCCAAGACCGATTCAGCCGCCACGCTACTCAACCGCACGATCAGTGGCGCGCCGGGAGAGGGAACCATTCAACTGAATGGCCTTCCACCGGTTTCGACTGGATTCGTAGCCCGCCGCCTCTATCGTAGTGACGACGGTGGCGCAACCTTTACACTCGCGGCGCAGATCGATGGATCGGCTGCGACGTACGTCGACGACGGTACAACCGCTGAAGGCAATCTGGTGACCGGCGCTACCGTTGATCTGGCACGGCTCGACGCCCGTTTGGCCATCGATCCCGGTACGATCATCAAGCTGGAGAACGCACGGATCGAAACGACGTTCGGTGCCCAGCTCATTGCCGAAGGGTCCGATGGGCGGGAGATCATCTTTACGACGCGGCTAGACGATCGCTATGGTACGGGCGGCACGTTTGACACCAACAACGACGATGCCCTGGGCGGCGGCGAAACGTTCCCCACGCTGGCTGACGAGGGCGACTGGGGCGGTTTGTACTTCGGACATACCGCTTCGGGCAGTATTGACCATGCCCTGATCACATACGCCGGCGGCGTGGTCCCGTTGGAAGGCGATTTTGCCGCTTTCAACGCCATCGAAATCCAGCAGGCCGACGTGCGGATCCGCAACAGCGTCATCGAAATGAATGACGCCGGAACAGGTGGTTCGGCGCCGAGCGATCGTTTTGGCCGGCTGAATAACTCGGCGGCGGCGATCTACGTCCGCGGTTCGCAACCGGTGATCCTGGACAACGTGGTCCGTGACAACGACGGTCCGGCCATCAGTATCAACGCCAACTCCTTCAATTACGGGCTGGCCAAGGACACGGGTCGTTCGACGGGCGCCGTCGACGTGGTGAGGAACTTCTTTGACAATCAAGGGCCACTTGTACGGCGTAACCGCCTCTCCAGCACTTCCGGTGTGGCCGAGACCAGCGGCGGCATCAACGGTATGTTGCTGCGTGGCGAAACGCTGACCACCGAAGTCGTTTTGGACGATACGGATGTCGTTCACGTGCTGAAAGACACGATTTACGTGCCAGACTTCCATTCCTTTGGCGGCCTCCGTCTGGAAAGCAGTCCCACGGAAAGCCTGGTCGTCAAACTGCTCGGCAATTCCGCCGGAATCACCGCAACGGGTAACCCGCTGGACATCGACGATCGTATCGGCGGTATGCTGCATGTCGTTGGGCAACCCGGTTTTCCCGTGATTCTAACGTCGTTGAATGACGATGCGGTCGGTGCCGGTTTCCAGCCAAACGGTCTGCCACAGGCCGATACCAATAACGACGGCACTAGTAGCGGCAATCCTAACGATTGGCGCAGTCTCCAACTACTGACCTTCAGCCACGATCGCAACGCGGAGATCGTGCTGGAACTCGAGGCACCAGAAGAGTCGGGGCCCGGAGACAACTTCACACCCAACACGGCCCAGTTCCTTGGCGAATTGGCGCCGAATCAGAAGGCCGGCGACGACAATGTTCGCCTTGGCTTTGACATCCACGGGGTGATCAGTGAACCCGGCGATGCGGATGTGTACAGTTTCGTTGGCACGGCCGGTACGGATGTCTTTATCGACGTCGACCGCACGGACCACACGCTCGACACCGTCGTCGAGCTGGTCGATGTGAACGGGCAGATCATCGCCCAGTCGAACGATTCCGATCAGGAGACGCTCCAATCTCGGGCAACCAGCGCGTTGGAGGTGTACGAGTCTAACCCCGCGGCGACTGACGCTAATCTCTTGCAGAAGTCGCTGTACTTCCCCACCACCTTCCTCGGCAACCCCAAAGACCACGGCACCACCAACCCGCGCGACGCCGGCTTCCGGGTTCTGCTGCCCGGTACCACGGGTAACAAAGGGACCTACCACGTCCGCATTCGCAGTTCGAATACCGCTAACACGACGCCTCAAACCGCCATAGACACACCCGACCTGCAGGACCCGAGCAAGCTGTTCGACGGCATCACCTCCGGCAGTTATCAATTGCAGATCCGGTTGGACGAAGTGAACGAGTACCCGGGGTCGACGGTGCGTTTCGCAGACATCCGTTTCGCGAATATCGGTATCGACGTACAAGGGGCGCCACGCCACTCTCCATTGTTGGGTGAATCGGGCGAAAACAACCCGGATAATAACGATGGCACGCCGCAGCCGATTGGCAACATTCTGGGCTCGGATCGCGCGGCGGTTGCTGTCAGCGGCGGGCTGAGTTCCGCCGGCGACATCGACCGTTACAACGTCGACGCAAACTACTTGGCCGTGCAAACATCGGCCGGCAACTACACTTCGGCCACGTTCGACGTCGACTACGCGGATGGTATCGGCCGACCCAATACCAGCTTGGCTGTCTTCGATGGCTCGGCACTGGTGTTAGTATCAAATGACGCCCAGTTGACCGGTTCTCCCACGACGGGATCCCAAACTTCCAACTCGAACATCGCGGACGATATTCCCGGCCCCAACCAGATCACCGACATGGACGACTTGTCGCGAGGAAGCGCCGGTCAGCTCGATCCGTTCATTGGTCCCGTGGAACTGCCCACGGGTGCCACATACACCACGGTGGTAACCTCCAATAGCCAGTCGCCGAGCACGTTGCAGCAGTTCCGCCAGGCAAGCGTAAGTACCGCACTGGCGGCCGTGCGGCTCGAACCGGTCAATTCGGTGGACCGCATCGCTGAAGACCGCATCGGCGGCAACGGTGGGTCGAACGTAGCGCAGTCGAACATTGGCCTGACCACGATCCTGCCAACGTTTATGACGACCGAACTGGGCAACTCGCAGGAAGAATCCGTCGTGCCCTTTCACTTGGGCGACATTGTGCTGTTTACCGGCACGGGCAGCAGCGTGAGCACGGTCAATCCGTTTACGGGCCAGGGAGTACCGTTTGTCGGCACCACTTCGAATCGCGGGTTCGCGGATCTTGCCATGCGGCCTGACGGCACGCTAACGGCGCTCTCCACGCACAACGGAGGGACCGTCAACGATGGTACCGTCGGCAACCTGCTTCAAATCCATCCAGGTACGGGTGTGGCCACGAGCCTGGGTGACGATGGGATCGCAACGTTCGAAGACGATCCCGGGAACCTGCCATCTGATCGCGCGCATAACAGAGGCGTCGGTTTTAACGCCATGGCCTACCGAGGGGACATTATTACAAACAACGTGCGCAATGACCTGGATCTGTATGCAATCGGTTCACGGGACAATGGAGTCAACGTACCGGCGGCTCCGGCAACGGTCAGCGAACTGCTCAACGTGATGTATGAATTGGAGGCAGACAACGGGGCCGTGGATGGAGCCGGAAATGACAGAACCGATCCTGGCCGCAACCTTGGCGCTGGGACGCAGCAGCGCGAAATTGGAATGATCGACCTGGGCGGTGCGGTGATCACTGGTGCCGCATTTATTGGTCCAACAATGTACGCCGTGGCCGACAACGGCAACTTGTACACGATCAGCACGTGGTCTGCTGCGGAGACGCTCGTCGGAGCGGTCAACGACCCGGGTGCGACCTTCGCCCCCATCTCGTTCGCGGGATTGTCACGCGGACCGCGCAACGTCGAAGGAGGCGCATACGCCGATCTATTGTTCGGCGTTTCCGATACCGGTGATTTGTATGCTTTCAATACCGGGGGTGTCTTACAGCCGGTCTTTGTTGACGGACAATATACTGTCGACACTGGTGGCACGACTCGGGGCATCGCTTTCTCGAACCTGGACTACAACCTCTGGCACACGACAACACAGCGGAGCGCCAATGACGGACACGGAATTGATGCCGCGTTTGATGAAAGCCGGATCCCGGAGGATGGCGGTACGAGCTTCTACTTCGGATTCGATTCTACGGGTCGCAACAACCTGACCGACTCGAGTTCTCAGCCGCGCAATTGCCCCGTCAGTGACACGCCAACGGCCGACGCGTTTATCTGCGACACTTACGATTTTCCGGGTGGTGCCCACGGTAGCCTGGAAAGTAACCCCTTCAGCCTCAAGGGCTATTCCTCTGAAGATCAACCGACGCTGTACTTCAGCTACTTTCTGGATACCGACAACACCAACAGCCTGACGGACATGCAGGATTCGTTCCGGGTCTTCCTGGGGACCGAGGACGGTGCCTGGCATATTGTGGCTACCAACAATTCGGCGCGGCCGGGGGAGTTTGAGGATTTAGCGGGCGGCGACGACATCACGGTCAACGTCCAGGATCTTTATGATGTGGGGGAGGCTGGTGGGCCGACCGCCTGGCGGCAGAGCCGCGTTGCACTGGCCCCTTTCGCCGGCATGGAGAACCTGCGGTTGCGGTTCGACTTCGCCACGGCCGGTAGCATGAACCTCGGCGACTCGACCACCACGGGTGACGAACTGCGGTCGATCCCGGGACGTAAGCTTCGTGATGGGCAAACCATCGAGATCAGTGATCTCCCGCGCCCGATCCTTATTCCCAGCACAACGTTTGAGGTCGATTTAGGTTACACGTTGGTCGTTCCCAGCGGAGCTGACGTCGACGTGACGGATACGTTCAGCATCAACGGCACGCCGTTTACGTTTACCGCCGGCCTAACCGCTGGGACCGCAATTCACGTCGACGATACCTTAACGGCCAACGAACTCGCGGATTCGATCGAGACTCAGGTCTTCGCGAACGCCGCTTCTGGTGGTGGCGGCCCGGTCGGGACCTTCCGCAATGACAACCGCATCAATCTCAGCAACGTAGACGCGGGCGGCGCCACCGCTACGGGCTTGCCCAGGTTTATCGAAGGCGAAACGGGCGTCGGCGGTGGGAATGTGCCATTGTTCATCAACGCGGGAATGACCAACGAAGATGTCAAGGACGTCGTGGACCTCGCATTGGAAACCAACTACGTGGTCAACCCGTCGGCGTTCAACATTTTCAAGGACTATGACCATATCCCCCGCCTCATCAACCACGTTGTGATCGCTCAGAACGCCGGTCCCAACGGCGGACAGTTGTTCGGACTGTCGCAACAACCAGGTGGTGCCAGCGGACTGCTGGGCGATGTTTTCGGCTCGTTCAATGACGTAGACCCACTTAATCATAGCGACCGAGGCATGACGAACCACAATGAAGGCGTCTATGTGGACGATATCATTATTGGTTTTGCCGAACGCGGCGAAATGGTCACCGATGTCCCCAGCCAGACTGGTTTCGATTCAGTCGGCTCGACGGGCACGCTCGTGGGCGAATACGAGCTCGAAGTACGCCGTTCGGCGATCTACGGGCACAATTTACCAGAAGCCTTCGCGCCTCCGCTCCAATTACCGTTCCGCAGCTTCGATACGAACGATCGGCTTTCACAGCAGAGCACGATAACCGTACCCCAGGGGCCCGATATTTATGACGGCCAGACGTTCGTTTTGAGCGACGGCGTCGACACGCTGACTTTTGAATTCGACGACGACGACCTGGACCTGATTGGCTTCACCGATCCACAAACGGGTTTTGGCGACGGTGTGGCAGCGGGCCGCGTGCTGGTTCCATTTCGGCCGAACTGGGAGGACTATCAGGTTGCCGCCAGTGTGCGTGACGTGGTCAATTCCAACCAGGTTCAGGCTGTGCTCGAGATTATCGCCGGCCTTGCCGATGGCAAGATCACGGGAACCAGCAGCACCACGGACCGCGTCAATCTGTACGGTAACGTTACGGCAAATGTGTTTTCCGAGCGAGAAGTCGATGATTTCGGCGACCCCATCGCCACCGGTGTCGAGGAAATGTCGTTTACATCGTTTGGTGTCGGCGAACACGGTTACAGTCCGCCGAACTTATTCAGCTACCCCGATTTCTCCGGTGAATACGGCGGTGATCAGAATCGTCGGCGCGACGAAGGTCAGTTGCTGATCCACTCAAATTTCGTTTCCAGGTCGGGACAGTTCGGCATTTTCATCGACGCGGACGATCGCACCGCGCAAGGTTCGATTCCCAACCCGGGCGGTGTCCGCCACACCCGCGGCATCAACCAGGAGCGGTTGGTCCACAGCGTCACGGTCATCAACAACGTGCTGGACCGCAATACCTCAGGCGGTATTCGTTTCAGCGGCCAGTCGAATCCCAACAATCAACCGCAGGCACCCGTGCCGTTCGGACGGATTGTCAACAACACCGTTTACGGTTTGGCCCAAGGCGACGTCGGTATCCAAGTCGATACCAGTGCCAGCCCCACCGTGCTGAACAACATTTTGGCCAACTTGGGTACAGGCGTGTCGATCGACGGGACTTCGCAAACTTCCGTGGTTGGGTCGAACCTCTACCAAAATGCCCCGACCGCGGCCAACGAGTTTTCGCCGATCCAACTCGTCGCGGGCGATCCGCTCTTTTTGGACGCGGCCGCCAGCAATTTCTACCTGACCAGTGGATCGCAAGCGATCGACAGCTCGCTTGATGCACTAAACGACCGCTTCGACTTCTTCAACAGCATCAAACAACCGTTGGGCATTGCGGCGTCACCGATTTTGGCTCCGGACCGGGATGTTGTTGGGCAGCTGCGTGCCGACGGCGACGGGAACTCAAGTGGCGGCGGTTCCAACCCACTGAAGGATCGCGGCGCTTTCGATCGAGTTGATAAATTCGGTCCAACGGCGGAATTGCTGTTTCCCCGCGGCAACGACACCACGGGTGATGACATTGATGCGACGGAAACCGTCGTGCGATTGACCGAAGGTGTGCTCGATCACTTTGACATTGTGCTTTTCGACGACGATGGTACGGGACCGGATCTGAACACGTTGACCGATCTATCGGTCAGTCTGACCGAAGACGGCCGGGCGCTCAGCGAAATCGTCGACTACACGTTCGGGTTCAACACGACCAGCCGCACGATTCGGCTCACGCCGCTGTCCGGCATCTGGAAGCCGGGCCGCACGTATGAAATCACGCTCAACAACCGCGACCGATTTGTGGTTGTCGCTCCGGATGGTGGCTCGGTGATCGACGGTGACACCTTCACGATCTCAGACGCAACGGGCAGCGTGGTTACGTACGAATATGACAGCGGCTACGTTGTTACCGTTCCAAAGACGTTGACTCTGGAGCTGCCCGTCGAGGGCGCATTGTCCGGCGGCATCAGCGACGGCGAGACTTTCACGATTGACGATGGTTTGACGCCGACTACGTTCGAGTTTGACAGCAACAACAATGTGAGCGGATCGAACGTACGAATCGGATTCACAAATGCTGATTTGCAGACTGAGCTGGTCAATGCGGTTATCGATGCGATCGACGGTTTGGTTGGAGCGGTTGGCGACAGCATGTTTGGCCTGGGATTGAGTCCGCGTGATCTCGGTGCCGGCGTGATCCACCTGGGCAGCCGCACCAACCACACGCTGACGTTGTCCGGCAGTGGCATCCTGACAAGCTCTGGTTCGCCGGCAGGTGTCGACGACGGCGATACATTCATCATCGATTACAACGGACAGATTGTCCGGTTCGAATTCGATGAAAACGGTTCACCTCCAGGTACCAACGAGCAGATCTCCTTTACATTCTTTGAGACGAACGAAGAGATTGCGGACAAGATTGCGAACAAGATTGTCAACTTTAATCCGATGGTGACGGACCAGGAATTCACGTTGATTCCCGTCCATCTTGGTGGGGGTCGGATCCACATTGGCGGTGAAGTTGGCCTTGGATTGGATACGGCTGGCAGCGGTTTGTTCCAGGTTGGGGCACCGGGTGTCCAGGGATCGCTGATGTTGACGATCCCCGCGGCTGGTAGTGGTGGCGGCATTACCGATGGTGAGATCTTCACGATCAGCAACGGCGGGACCACGATCACCTTCGAATTCAATGCCGATGGAGTTTTGACACCGGGCAACACTCCCATCAACTTCAGCGATGGCAGTGTCGTTCCGCCCAGCACGCAGCTTGAAATCGCGGCGAGCGTGGCCTCGGTGATCGCCGGCGTCGAAGCCCTGGGGCTGACGCCGACGGACCTGCTCAACGGGCAGATCCGGTTGAATGAATCGGCAAGCTATACGGTTGATACGACGCTGACGAATGTGGCGACAACGGGTGTTTCCGGCGGAGCCGTTGCGATGTCCTTCATTCCCGACGTTTCCTTCGGTGGCGACCAGATGGCCGGTGTAATTATCAACACGGTCAACTCCAGTTCGACCCTCGCATTTGCACGATTGCGAGCTGGTTCGACGGTCTTCATTAGCGATGCCATCGCGATCAGCGGCATCCGCACAATCAGTTCGGCGGGCAACCCGCTGGGGCAGCTGGAAGGTATCAAGGACATTGCGGGCAACGACCTCCAGCCCAACCGAGCCAACAACGAGACGCAATTTACAATCATTCTGGCCGGTGCCGAGCTGGATTATGGCGATGCGCCTGATCCCCTGGCGGGCTTGGCTGGGAAGTATCCGACGCTACGGGCCAACGATGGCGCGCGGCACGTCTTGGTGCCTGACCAGATCTTCCTGGGAGCTGGAGTGGATTCGGAATTCGATGGTCAACCAACCCGCGTGGCCGACGGAGACGACGCGGATCACGTGCTGGATGTCTCTGGCTCGAACCTGAGCGCGGCCGGTTTGGCACCGTTCAATGTTTCGACCGCGGTGCAACTTGCTGGCGAACGGGAGGGAACGACCTTTACCTTGATCGACGGCGCAAATTCTGTCACCTTCGAGTTTGACCTGGACAGTCTTGGCATGACGTCCGGCGATGTCGCCATTCCGTTTAGCACCGCGGATAGTATCGACACCATTGTTGATTCGATTGTTACTGCAGTCGAAGACCGCCTGGTACCGATGGCTCCGTTTCCCCTGGTCGGGTTTAATCCTACCAATCTAGGTGGCGGTCAGCTTTATCTCGGCGGCGGTGCAACGCACACGATCGGTTTAGGGACCAGTAATTTGGCGCATACTGGCCAGTTGCCAGCCCGCATCACCGCGGTGGGTGCCGGCTTGGCAGTGCAAGTGCCGGCGTTGTCCAGCATCATGATTAACCTGCCGAGCGGCTGGTTGTCAGCGGTTGGTGATGGTGAAAGATTCACGATCGACGATGGTGTTAATCCACCAGTCACCTTTGAATTCGAAGAAACGTCCGCTGGTACTCAGGGTGTCGATGACGTCAACCGTGCGATCGTATTTAGCGCGATCACCGATACCAACGCGGTTGTGGCTACGGCGGTTGAAACGGCGATCACCCAGTCGTTTGTAGATGGCGACTTGATTGACTTGATGCCGTCGGCGACCGGGAATACCGTGAACCTGCTCGGTGCGACCACCGACACGAGTGTGGACGTTCCAACAATTCTGTCTCCCAACTTGGGGCAACTGAATCCCGTTGCCAATGGACATGCGTTTACGATTGACGATGGTGTCTCGCCCGTTACGTTCGAGTTTGACGCTGGTGGTCCAGTTTCTGGGACACCCATCCCCTTCAGCTTGAGCGATTCGGCGAATGATATTGCCAATTCGATCGTCGATGCCATCGACGGTCTGGTCGGCGTCGTTGGCGACGGCATGTTTGGCTTGGGGTTGAACCCTGTCAATCTTGGCGATGCGATGATCGATCTCGGTGGCACCGTCTCAAATGTCGTCGATCTTACCTTGCCGCCGCCTGGCAGCCTCAACTTGTTGCTCACAGGCACGCCTGGAGGAATCGCAGACGGTCAAATCTTCACCATTGACGATGGCAATCGTTTATGGACTTTCGAGTTCGATCAAAATGCCAGCAGCGTCGCCGTCGGTAATATCCCGGTGACGTACCTGGCAGGTAGCTCGGCGTCTGATATTAGTGCGGCGATTACGATGGCCGTCAACGCGTCCGCAGTGGGCGTGGCGGCGACCGATTCTGCAAGTGGCACCGTCGATCTGGCCAGGGACGATGAAGATGGCGTCAGCTTCGACTATGTGATTAACCCTAACGTGGTGACGCCAATCACCGTCGAGGCATCGAGTTCTGGGTTGTTGGACGGCTGGATCGACTACAACCAGGACGGTGACTGGGATGATTTTGGTGAGAAGATTTTTGACAGCGTGGTGCTGACCGGCGGGGCGAATTCACTTGAATTCACCGCGCCCGGCTTCGCCCTCGTGGGTGAAACGTTCACCCGCTTCCGCTTCAGCGTGGGTGGACGCACCTTCCCGACGGGCGTCATCATCAACGGCGAAGTCGAAGACTACCTGGTCAGCATCACGCCGGGCACACCTCCGGTCGTGGTTAATGATATGTATACGACCGACGAAGAAACACAGCTCAATGAAATAACTGTTGGCCCGCTGGGTGATGGTGTGCTGGCGAACGATCAAGATACTGAGAACCAGAATCTCGTCGTCTCGGAAGTCAACGGGATGGCATCCAATGTCGACTCAGGAGTTACGCTTGAACATGGCGGCACCGTGACGGTCGACGCCGATGGCACGTTTCTTTACGACCCCACGACATCGACCACCCTGAATCAAATGGCCGTCGGTGAAGTGATGACGGAGTCGTTTACTTACCGCGCAAACGATGTCCCCACTTGCGGCCCACCCTGCACGACGATGATCTCCAACAACACGGCCACAGTCGTGATTACGATCAACGGCGTCAACGATCCCCCAGTGATCACGTCCAATGGCGGCGGTGCGACGGCGGCGGTCAATGTTGACGAGAACACAACGGACGTAACGACCGTCACGGCCACCGACCTGGACCTTCCCGCGGACACGCTCACCTTCTCGCTGCCCTTGGGCGGCGCTTCGGATCAGGCGCTGTTCTCCATCAACGGTTCGAGCGGCGCATTGGCGTTCCTGACGGCCCCGAACTTTGAGATTCCGACAGACGACGACACAGACGGTGTATACGAACTGAAGGTCATGGTCAGCGATGGCAACGGCGGCACGGACATGCAGACAATC
>NYXM01000062.1 GCA_002685655.1 Planctomycetaceae bacterium | reverse complement strand
TCCGAGTGAGCGGGCGGGAGAAATGCGCTAATTCGTCGCGTAGTCCGATGAAATTTACACCGACGTAGATCTCCCCTTCGGCCAACGCCGAAAACGTCCCGGGCTACACTCCGGTTCCTCCTGTCGATATCGCGACCTGAGGTTGTTCTGCATTACTTCGAGATTGACGGAAACACGCGGGCGGGGTTGATCGAGTGCGGCGTCGAGTCGGGGCAGTGGCTGGGATATATTGAGGGCATCGAGGTTGGCTCTTGCATGGAGGTTCAGCTGGATGAGCGAGTTTCAGTATATCGGGTTTCGCGGGGTTGATGCGCCGCTGTCGGATGATCAGCTTGGCTACATGGAACGTCAGTCGTCGCGGGCGGAAGTCACGCGATGGTCATTCGATAACACGTATCATTATGGCGACGCGCCACGTGGCAGGGGTCGTCGAGGCACGCTCCGCCGAAAGTCGTTTCATCGTCAGCTGCGGCTAAAGCCAACGTACCGGAATCACTGGCACCAGCCCTGGAAGTCTATTACCGACACCTGCCCATCTACCAGCATCTCTGGAAGACTGCAGCGGCCCATTGGCCGCAACCAAAGTGCAGGCATACTCCGTGTGCCAACGACTACCAAGCGCGCCTGGACGGCGCGGAGACGTGACCAAAGTCGTCCTGTTCCCGCCGTTGACGACGACCGGTCTGACGTGCTAGAAACACTCGATGAACTGAAGTTCTCAATCGACAGAGCCGCACAAGGAGCCTAACGCGTGTCAGGAAGTGAACGACGCCGAGAGATCAGTCGCCGCCGCATTCGGAAGAGGAAGTGCCAGATTTTGAAGCGAAAAGCTGAAAAAGCGAGCATTTCGGACAAGGCTGGGATTGCGACGAAGCTCCGCCAATTGACCCCGGGTGCCGAAGAACTGGTCAAGCGCTGGTCATTGGAAGATCGATAGCGACGGCACCCTGCGGTTCTTCGCGCGGCCAACACTGTCGCCCAATTGGCTGGCTTGGGTACTGGTTATTACGATGTGACTTCGGCCCCAGTTTCCGACGCTTCATCCGATTGTTGCGGTTCGGCGCCCTCTGTGAACGAAAACTCGCCATCGGCGAAGTCGATCACCAGGCGCGTACCGCTCTGAATGTTGCGTTTGAGGATTTCGGTGGCCAAAGGGTTTTGAACCTGTTGCTGAATCACACGCTTCAATGGTCGCGCGCCATAAGTTGGCTCGTAGCCTAATGTGGCGATCTCGGAAATCGCCGCTTCCGTCACGGTCAAGCCGATCTCTTGCAGGGCGAGCTGTCGACGGAGCTGCTCGATCTGCAGTTGAACGATGCGGCGGATTTGTGGGCGATCCAACGGATGGAAAACGATCGATTCATCAATCCGGTTGAGGAATTCGGGAAGAAAACGCGCTTCCATTGCCGCCGTCACGGCAGCATGGATCGAATCATCCGACCCACCTTCATGCGAAATCTGTTGGATCAACTCGCTACCTACGTTGCTGGTCATCACAACGAGCGTATTGGTGAAGTCAACAGTCTTGCCATGGTTGTCAGTCAGGCGTCCGTCGTCGAGCACTTGTAGCAAGATGTTGAACACATCGCGATGGGCTTTTTCGATTTCATCGAGCAAAATGACGGAATATGGACGACGGCGAATCGCTTCGGTCAACTTTCCACCTTCCTCATAGCCAACGTAACCAGGCGGCGCGCCGATCAAACGACTGACATTGTGCTTCTCCATGTATTCGCTCATGTCGATGCGAACCAGCGCGGATTCATCGTCAAACATGACTTCTGCGAGCGCCTTGCAGAGTTCGGTCTTTCCGACGCCGGTCGGCCCTAAAAAGATGAACGACCCGATCGGGCGATTAGGATCTTGCAGACCGCTTCGGCTGCGGCGCACGGCATTGGCGATCGACGCAACTGCTTCGTCTTGACCGATGACGCGCTGGTGCAGACGTTCTTCGAGCACCAACAGTTTGGCACGTTCGGTTTCCATCATTCGCGAAACGGGCACGCCGGTCCATACACTGACCACTTCGGCAATTGCGTCTTCACCGACTTCCTGTCGAAGCAGGCGTCGTTCGACGGGGCGCTGTGTCGCGTTTTGTTCTTGGTTGTCCGCTTCCTGTTTCTCAATTCGATCGGCGATACTGCGTCGTGACGAATCCAATTCGTAGAGCCTTTGATACTCGTCCTCGCTGACAGGTTGTCCGGTCGATTGTTTTTCCTTGATGGTCGTTTCCAACGTGACAAATTCGTGTTCCACAGCCTCGGCTTCCTGGCGAATCTTCTGGATATCTTCGACATCCAGTTTCTCCGCTTCCCACTGCTCGCGGAGGTCCGCTAGTTCGGCTTTGCCTTGTTTCATTTCCGCCTCGACTTCCGCCAGGCGGACGGTCGCTGTTTCGTCGGTCTCGGCCGCCAGCTGTCGTTGGGCAAGCTCCAGCTGGCGGAGGCGGCGTTGCACTTCGTCGATTTCAGCGGGCACGCTCTCCAGTTCCATGGCCAATCGGCTGGCCGCCTCGTCCACGAGATCGATAGCTTTGTCTGGGAGAAAGCGATCGGTGATGTAGCGCGACGAAAGGCGGGCGGCTGCGATCAGTGCAGCATCTTTGATCTTGACGCCGTGGTGCGATTCGTAACGTGGTTTCAACCCGCGGAGGATTGAAATCGTGTCCTCTTCCGACGGCTCACCGACATACACGGGTTGAAAGCGGCGTTCCAGCGCCTTGTCTTTTTCGACATGCTGGCGGTACTCGTCCAGTGTCGTCGCGCCGATACAACGCAGTTCGCCGCGAGCCAACGCGGGTTTGAGTAGGTTGGCCGCGTCCGCCGCGCCCTCGGCTGCACCCGCGCCGACGAGCGTGTGCAGTTCGTCAATGAACAGAATAATATCGCCACCGGCAGTCTGGATTTCGCGCAGCACGGCTTTCATCCGTTCCTCAAACTCGCCGCGAAACTTCGTTCCAGCAATCAAAGAGCCCAGGTCCAATGCGATGACGCGTTTGTTTTTCAAGCTCTGAGGGACGTCGCCTTGCACGATGCGCAGTGCCAGTCCCTCGGCAATCGCCGTCTTGCCTACGCCAGGTTCGCCGATCAACACGGGATTGTTTTTCGTGCGGCGCGAGAGTACCTGGATGACACGTCGGATTTCCGTGTCGCGTCCGACCACGGGATCGAGTTTGCCTTGGTTGGCATGTTCAACCAGATCAATGCCGTATTTTTCCAAGGCTTGGTATTTGTCTTCGGGCGTCTGGTCCGAAACACGCGCCGTGCCGCGCACTTCCTGCATGGCAGCCAGCAGATCATCCGTACGAATCCCGTTCAGCTGCAGGGCCTTTTGGGCCTTGGAATCGATCTTCGTCAGGGCCACAAGTAGATGTTCGGTCGAGACGAAATCGTCTTGCATCGCCGAGGCGTCGCGCTGGCTCGTTTCAAGAACCTGCTGAAGTTCGCGGCTGAGCTGTGGAGGGGCGCCGCCACTGGCCTGCGGGAACCGCTTTAGCTCGGCCTCCAGCATCGTTCCAAGCTGGTCAACATTGACACCAATCTTATTCAGGATTGGGCGGACGATTCCACTTTCTTCCGTGATCAGGGCCGTCAACAGGTGTAACGGGTCGAACTGAGGGTGCCCCTGATCGGCGGCAAGCTCCTGTCCGTTTGCTACGGATTCTTGGGCTTTGATCGTCAGTTTGTCCATCCGAAATGCCATGACGTGCCTCCCCTTGACGCGCTCGGCGCACAGGCCGAGCGCACCGTTGCTCAGTAGCTCTCAGAGTCCTTTTCGCTCACTTCTGCGCGGCGTGCGCAGTTGTTCGATAGCAGCAGGCGCACTCCGTGCGCCTGCTGACTTGGCTGCAGCCGTTGGGCCGTTCTTAGGAGTCCTTTACTTCGAACTCGGCATCGATTGCGTCGTCTTCGCCTGCGGCCGCTTCGGTGTCACCTGACGTATCTTCGGCGGGATCTTCTGCACCGGGTGCGGCGCCACCTTTTTCGTAGATCATTTTCCCAAATGCCATGCGAGCCTGTTCCAGCTCGTCGATGGCGGACTTGATCGGTCCATGATCTTCGCCTTTTGCTGCCTCGCGGACCTTTTCGATTGCCTTGTTGAGCGGCTCGCGATCGTCGTCGGTCAGTTTGTCCTCGTGCTCTTTGATTTCCTTCTCGAACTGGAAGGTCAAATGCTCGGCTTCATTCCGTGCGGTCGCCAATTCAAATTCTCGTTTATCATCGTCGGCGTTTGCTTCGGCGTCTTGCTGCATACGTTCGATTTCCGATTCGTCCAGGGCAGACGACTCTTTGATCGTAACGGACGCTTCTTTGTTCGACTTCAGTTCCTTGGCCGAAACAGCCAGAATGCCGTTTTGATCGATGTCGAACTTGACTTCGATTTGGGGAGTTCCACGCGGTGCGGGAGGAAAGTCCTCCAGGTTGAATTCGCCCAGCAAGCGATTGTGCGTCGCCATTTTGCGCTCGCCCTGAAAGACCCTAACCGTAACCGCAGTTTGGCCATCGGCAGCAGTGCTAAAGGTGTTCTTCTTTTCCGCCGGGATCGTGGTGTTGCGATCGACCAATGATGTGAAGATGCCGCCTTCGGTTTCGATTCCCAGCGTCAATGGAGTCACATCCAACAACAGCACGTCGGTTCGATCACCCGCCAGGACACTCCCTTGGATCGCGGCACCCACCGCCACAACCTCGTCTGGGTTGACACCCTTGTGTGGGTCTTTTCCAAAGATTTCCTTAACCATCGTCGCCACTTTGGGGACACGCGTCGAGCCACCAACCAGCACGATTTCGTCGATATCACTGGGTTTGAGCTTCGCGTCGGCCAAGGCCTGCTGGACCGGCTTGCGGCACCTTTCGACGAGAACGTCAATCAACTCCTCGAAAGTCGATCGAGTAATGTTCACCTGCAGATGCTTGGGTCCCCCGGCATCAGCGGTGACGAAAGGCAGATTGATATCTGTTTGTGGAACGGAGCTCAATTCCTTCTTGGCTTTTTCGCACGCTTCCTGCAGTCGTTGCAGCGCCATCTCGTCCTGACGGAGGTCGATGCCTTGTTCTTTCTTGAATTGGTCGGCGACATAGTTGATAAGTACCTGGTCGAAGTCGTCGCCGCCAAGGTGGGTATCGCCGCTGGTACTGATCACTTGGAAAACGCGGCTCTCTTGACCGTCATCGCCAGCATCGGCAACTTCCAACACGGACACATCGAACGTACCACCACCCAGGTCGAAGACGACAATCCGCTCGTCTTTCTTTCTCTCCAAACCGTAAGCCATAGCAGCGGCCGTCGGTTCGTTAATGATTCGAGCGACTTCGAGCCCGGCGATTTGGCCGGCATCTTTGGTTGCCTGACGCTGCGCGTCGTTAAAGTAAGCGGGAACGGTGATCACGGCTTTGTTGACCTTTTGGCCCAGATAAGATTCCGCCGCTTCCTTGAGTTTGCGGAGTGTTTTCGCGGAGATCTCCTGTGGCGTGTATTCGTCGTCGCCGATCTTGATCTTGACGTAGTCGTTCGGCCCACCGACGACTCCGTACGGCACCATTGTTTCTTCTGACTTGACTTCGCTATGCCGGCGTCCCATGAATCGCTTGACCGAATAAACGGTGCGACGCGGGTTCGTCACGGCTTGACGGCGTGCAGGTTCACCGACGAGCGTTTCACCCTTCTCTGTGAAGGCCACAACGCTGGGCGTCAGACGATTGCCTTCCGGGTTGGGGATGACCTTCGCTTCGCTGCCTTCCATGACCGCAACCACGGAGTTCGTGGTGCCGAGATCAATGCCGATAATAACTTCGCCTTGAGCCATGATGTGCTCCTCTGTTTGAATCTGAGTAGTTCGCCGATTGGCGTTGGTTGTTCCTTTGTCCATTCAGGTCCGGCATTCGCCGGGGGTGTAGCTAGTAGAAGCAAAGGCCGTGCCAGCCAAGGAGACTGGATTCGATAAATCTCGTAAAGTGTGTATATCATGCTAGTTGCAGTCAAGGTCGAATCACCGCGAAAGCAGCCTCGCATCGGCATTCGTAAGTGATCTGCCATTTTGACATGGGTGGGTCTAGTCGTGCTGGATGGAGGGGCAAGCGGTTGCGGCAAATTGACAGTCGCCATGACGCCTTGTACAAGGGACAGCCCACCTAGTACCTCACACCGATTGACTTTGTGGGTTGGCCGACCAAGTCAACGACGACCTTGAAAGGCTATCGTACTGACAGTTTCGACTGACGTGAGGCACTAGCAACTGGCCCACATGATACGATTCCATTTGGTTTTTCGTTTCCCAGTGCGTGAGAACTCGGACCGTAAGTCTCAGGACTTTTGCTACCCATCGTTGCCGCAGAACGAAGCTTCGCACCTATGGCCAAGAAAAAGCCCGCCCCGAAACCAAGTCGCGGCCGCACAAAACCCGCCTCGCCCTCCCAACTCCAGCGTGCCCTTGAACGTCTCGATCGCGAACTGGTCAAGGGACTCAATGACCGCGCGAAACTGGTCCAGAAACTGGCGGCCTTGAATGACCCCGCCTCGTCCGTGCCTCAAGGCGTTGATGAAGGCACGTTCGGGCGCATCGTCACCGCTAACAAAGGGCCATTGACCGACGAGACGTTGCGGGCGATCTTTCGCGAAATCACTAGTGGCAGCCGTTCGCTCATTCGCCCTGTACGTGTCGCCTATCTGGGGCCGCAGTACAGTTACAGCCATCTTGCAACAACAAGTCGGTTCGGATCAAGTGCCGACCTAGCTGCGGTTGCAACCATCTCCGCCGTGTTCGAAGAGTTGAATCGTGGACACGCTGACTATGGTGTCGTGCCGTTAGAGAATTCGACGGACGGTCGCGTCGCCGACACCTTGGGAATGTTCGCTCGCCATCCGCTACGCATCTGCGGTGAAGTGCAGTTGAAAATCCACCACAATCTGCTGTCGCGCAGTGCACGTGAGGACATCCAGGAAGTTTACAGCAAACCGCAAGCGTTATCCCAATGTCGCGATTGGTTGGCAAAACATCTGCCGTGGGCTCGCATGGTCGAAATGGCCAGTTCGGCCGCGGCCGCTCAGCTTGCTGCTGGAAAGCCTGGTGCGGCGGCGGTGGCCAGCCGCCTGGCGGCCGTCAACTATGGGCTGGATATTGTCTGTGAGAACATCGAAGACAACAAATACAATGTCACGCGTTTTGCCATCATTGGTGGCCGGGCTGCGCCACGAACTGGACATGACAAGACTGCGATTATGTTCGAGATTCCACACAGTGCTGGATCTTTGGCCGACGTCATGGGCGTCTTCAAGCGAACACGATTGAACTTGACTTGGATCGAGTCCTTTCCGATGCCCGGCAGCAAAAGCGAGTATCTGTTTTTCGTTGAATCGCAAGGACATGAAAATGACGCGAAGGTCAAGAAGGCACTCGCAGCCTTGGAGCGGCGGACGGTTCGACTGAACGTCCTGGGTTCGTACGCAAAGTCAGAGCCGCTTGACTAAGCGGGATTCGCAAATGACTGCACAGTCGACTCACAGAAATAGTCTAAGAAATCCCACAATTCTGAATGGCAAACCGCGCGTTCCTTTCTAAGCATCGCTTCGTATCGGCCGGCGGCGCAACAACTCGGAGATCACCGACCATGAGTGAGAACGTTGGTACACGTATGAAACTCGGTTGGATCCTGGCTGCGGTGTTCGCACTGGCCATGATCTTGGGGGCCGGGCCCGGAGTCTTGTTGGTCAATCAACCTGCCACGTGGTTTGGTTTGCCGCGTCTGTATGTCTGGGGAATGTTCTGGTGCGCCGTCGAAATCGCCGTGGTGGTGGCCGCCTACCTTCTTGTTTGGACAACCAACGACGAGGCAGCGAACTAACATGGCGGACGGACAACATTTCGAAAGTGTCGCCATCGTCGTCGCCTTCGTGTACCTATTGGTATTGCTGGGGCTGGGCGTGGTTGGGTATCTGCGGAGCACGCCCAGCGAAGAAGACTATTACCTGGCAGGTCGCAACCAAGGGTGGTTCGTCACGTCGTTAACGATCATCGCCACGTTCTTCAGTGCGTTTGCGTTTCTGGGCGCACCGGGTTTGGTCTATCGACACGGCGCTGTCTTCGCGTTGTTCGCACTCAACGTCCCCTTGGCTGGTGCCTCGGTGTACCTGTTGGGGGCACGAATTCGTCGGGTTGGTCAAGCCAAGGATTTCGTCACCCCAGCCGACATGATTTCGGACTACTACGACAGCCCCGTTACGTTGCGACTGTTGGTGGCGCTGGCCGGTTATCTTTATGCGATTCCATACGTAATGATTCAGATCAAGGCGGGAGGGGAGATTTCCGCCGTCATGTTCAAGGGCTGGCAGTTAGAGTTGGGAGCACTCGGGAGCTTCGACGCATTTCAAGTGGGCGCGGTGGTGTTGTCCTTGATCACGATGACGTACATCATGATCGGCGGGATGCGGAGCGTGGCCTGGACGGACGCCTTGCAAGGTCTCCTGTTAATCGGCGGTATGCTGCTGGGTGGCGTGGCGGTCATATCGGCATTTGGCGGATTGCGTGGGTTCGGCGAAGCGGTCGCATCGTTGCCCGCGACCGCGTTGACATCACCTGGCCCGACGGGCGCGTTTCCCTGGTCGAAGATGTTGACGATTGTTATGTTCGCGTCCGTAGGGTCGCTGGTGCAGCCGGCCCAATGGATGCGTTTCTATTCCGCGGCAAGTTCGAAATCACTCAAGCGCAGCGCACTCTTGTTCGCGATCGCGCTGCCGCCTTGCTTCTTGCTTGGTGTCATGCTGGTGGGCCTGGGCGGTCAGTCCCTGTTTCCACTGGTGGGTGAAGGTGCCAGTGCGGTCGCCCATCCGCTGGTCGAACAGCCGGATCGCATCTTGATTGTGGTCCTCCGAGGCCAGTTGCCGATCATGTTGGGCGTGACAGTCGGAACTGCCCTGGCGTCGTTGGTCATCGTGGCAATCATGGCGGCATCGATGAGTACCGCCGATAGCAATTTGCACGCCCTCAGCGCCCTGACGGTGCGCGACATTTATGATCGGTTCTTTCGTCCGAAGTCCACCCAAGTCGAACGTCTCTGGGTGGGGCGTGCAGTGATTGTTGTGACGACACTGTTGGCATTGGTGATGGTACTGCGAAGTTACTCGTCGCAATCCACCAGCTCGAGCTTCGACGTGATGCGGATGATTGCGCTGTTGGGACTGGTCGCCATTGGCTTCAGTTGCCAGCTGCTACCTTTGACCATTGACATGTTGTTTTTGCGTCGCGGTACGGCCGCGGGCGCTGCGTGCGGACTGGCTGCGGGCCTGGTGGGTGCGTTCTTTTTCGGCGGCATGTTCGATCCCGTCGCCGAGGCGATGCAGGGAACCGCATTTGGGCCCACCGCAGCGTGGATTCAAAGCCTCAAGAGCGGCTTGCCAATGGACTCGACCGCCTGGGGCTTGCTTTGGAACGTGCCAGTGTTTGTCGTTGTGAGTTGGTTCACGCGGCCTGTCGATCCCGCCAAATGTGCCGAGTACGCCAAGCTGGTTCGCGAATAAGGTGGTTAGTGACCAACTTTGCCAACCAAGACGAAGCTGGCGACGGTTACCGCCACGTAGACGAGCAACAGGAAGGCACCCAACGGGCGAGACAGTCTTCCGTCGCGCGCCGCCCAGATTCCGAGGCGAAAGGCGAACAAGACGAACAGCATCGCAGGGAATTGAAGGCGGAAAAACGCCGGGTCGGCGTGCAAACCCGCGGGGGTCACAGCGGCCGCGGCTCCTGCCACAAAGAGAACATTCAAGATGTCCGCACCGATCACGTTTCCCACGGCGATTTCACCGTGGCCTTTGAGTGTTGCCGTGAGCACAATCATAAGTTCAGGCAGCGAAGTACCAAAGGCAACCAACGTCGCGGCAATAATAGCTGGTGGTATCTGCATCCGCTCGGCCAATTCCGTGGCCGAAGCAATCAAAAACGATGACGACACCAAGACGATCGCGATCGCAATCAAAAAGTGAAGAATTCCTCGCACCATGCTATGCGACGACAGATTCTCGGGGGCGTCATCCGCCGACTGCGATTTCGCCATGCAAACCGACCACCCGATGTATGCTACGAGCAAACCCAGAAAAACGAATCCAGCGATTTGCAGCATCGTACCGCCGACCGTGAGGGCCATGGCCGGTGCCGACCATGGAAAACAAACTGCGACCAACAACACGCCACAACCAAGCTGAACCCAACCCTGGCGATTGACGATTGCGGGATCAAACTTGATCGGGGCGATCAGACAAGCCAGGCCGAGAATCAGTCCGGTATCGCAAATGATCGAACCGACGGAATTGCCCAAGGCGAGGCCTGGGTTCCCTTGCAATGCGGCCAGCACAGAAACGGCTGCCTCCGGCGCAGTGGTTCCCAGACTGACGACCGTTGCGCCGACAATTGCGCGAGGGACCCCGGAACGAAGTGAGATCGCGACGGCTTCCTCGACCAGCCAATCAGCGCCCTTTCCCAGGGCCAATACGCTCACAATGACCGTCGCTAGTAACGCGGACCAGTGCCAGTTTGCGATCAGCTCGTTTAGTTGTTCGGCCATGGCGTCTATGGAGGAGGGGGTGCGTTGGGGGCAGGAAGCGGGTCATTCCGATCGCCCCGCCTTCGTGGTAGAGCGCTCTGGCACGGCGAAGGTCACACTCTAGGCCGCGCCAAAGTTGGCATTTCCTGGTGAACTGAGCTAGTTTTTTTGTAACCGTTCACGGAGTTACGTTCAATAGGCTTGGGGCCGGTTGATTTTGCCGTTTGGCCCTGATGGATTTGTGAAGAAACGAAAAGAAG
>NYXM01000061.1 GCA_002685655.1 Planctomycetaceae bacterium | reverse complement strand
GAGACCGAGACTCAATCGGCTGCGGCAACTCAATCTGACGACAGCAGCGTAGCGGAAGACGTGACTGCCGAAGAAGGGACAGGTGCAGCCGATGGTGATCTAGAAACCGACGAGCAAGGTGGATCACCGTTCGCAGGTGAACCGACCGACGACGACCATAATACGCAAGGAGGCGAAACCAATGCGTAGTCTTCTTTGTGCGGCTGTGATTTCCACCATCGTCTCTCTTTCGTCTCCGCTCCTGGCGGCCGATCCACCCAAACAGGAAGAACCGATTCGCGAGATTTTCGTACCGTTTGAAGATCTTGATGTGTTGCTGGATGGCGATGCTCACCGCGTTTTCCTGGAACGTGCCGAATATGAAGAACTGATCGCCAAGGCGAAGAGCTCTCCCGAGGAAGAAACACCGAACTCCTGGCTGACATTGGCGGCCGATTATCAACTGGTCATCGACGAAGGCCGCGCGACGATTCAAGCAGCAATCGACATTGAGCTGTTCTCCATGGGCCTGTTTGCCGTCCCGCTGGCACTCGACGGCGTAGGGATTCGCAGTGCGATGTTGGACGACGCCGTCGCACCGCTCGGCCGAAGCGACAAAGGGCAGCTGAACGTCTTCGTCGAAGGCAAGGGAAAGCACCGCTTGCTTTTGGATCTGGTCACGCCTTTACAAACGACTGCTGCCCAGCAGTCGCTCAATTTTCAGATACCGATGCCGCCCTCGCGAAGAATGCGGCTCACTGCGCCCGGCAACGTCGAAGTACGGAGCGGAGCGGCGGTCTCCAGCCGCGCCGTGGATGCCGAGGCGAACGTGACGCGTTTCGACCTTGTGCCGCCACGCGGCCCAATTTCCCTTTCCATGTCGCTGAACAACCGCACGTTGCTACAACAACGCGTGGTGATGGCCCGTAGCGTCATGGTGGACGAGGTGACGCAGGCGTACGAGCGATTGCACGCCACCGTTTCGATGGGTGTCTTGCACGGTGCTGTTGAGCAATTCCGATTTCGGATTCCAGTGGGCTTCGAGGTTTCCGATGTAACATCGCCGTTGATGTCACGTTGGGTTGTAGCGCCTGCGGCAGCGGCAGACGGCGCCCCGATTCTGGAAGTAACGCTCCGCGAACCGACGACAGAGATTGTCGTATTGAATGTGTCCGCCACCGCCACGTCGGCCAGGATGGACGCGTGGACGATGCCGCGATTTGAACCGCTGGACGTCAACAACCATGTCGCCGTCGTGGGGCTGTTGGTGGAAGACCGTCTGGCCGTCGAGGCGATAACTGCCGACGGCCTCATCCCAATTGACAATGCAGTCTTGCGGAGCCGGTTGCCCGCGAGCGTGTTCAATGCGGCTCCCGGCGCACCGCAAGTGCGGTCGGTCGTTGTCTATTATGCGCCGCAGTCGACGTTCGAGTTGTCGGCTCGGTTCACGCGGCCACCGGCGCGGACCAACGTGGTATCGCATGTGTTGCTGTTGTTGGACGAAACGCAGAAGACGGTGCGCGGCGGATTTTCTCTGGAAGCAGAAGCCGAGAAGGTCTTCGCCGTCGATCTTCGTGTCCCGGCCGGCTGGACCGTCACCGAAATCAAGTCGCAGGAAGGAGCCGAATTGCCTCGTGAGAGTTTTCTTCTGCCCAATGGCGACACGCGGATGCGTGTTCGGTTGCCCTACGGCGTGCCTCTTGGCCAGCGGTTTGATCTCTTATTCGATGCGAGTTCAACGCCCGCTGGGTGGCTGGATGATTGGTCAGAAAGAGAAGTCGAATTCCCAGTCTTCTCCGTTATGGGCGCCGCACGTGACAGTGGAGCGATTGCTGTACAGACGGCAGACGACCTAGTCGCGCGCCAGCTGGAAATCGACCAGTTGGTTCCCCTGGACGAAGCAGAAAGAGCCGCCTTTGGGTTGGATGCGTCTCCCACCAGTCTGGCCTATCAGTATTTCGCACAGCCTTACGCAGCCACCATCGGAGTGGAACGCGGGAAGCCACGATTGACCGCCCGCACATTTTCCTTTCTACGAATCGAACCGGATGGACTCTCGGCGCATTACGAAGTCATCTTTGACATTCGCCATGCAAGAATCCGGCAACTTGCGTTCAGCCTGCCCGCCGACACGCCAACGGCGTTGTCCGTCCGCGGCTTGGATGGCGCCCGCGTGAAGGAATACAATAGCGAGGTCGTTGACGACCAGCGGCAGTGGACGGTCTTGCTGGCCGAGGGTCAAACAGGTCAGCTGAGGCTGGCAATCGACTTTTCTCAACGGCTCAGCGACGATGAACCGAAAGACTGGGAACTCCCGATCGTCCAAGCGCGCGACGTGGCCTATCAGACCGCCATGGTCGCCGTGGAAGGCAATGCGGAGTTTGACATCAAGCTTGAGACTGTTGGCCGAAAGATCGATGTCGGCGAACTAGTCAATGCTGATTACCAAGTGGGTCGGCGACTGCTCGGCGCCTACGGATTTGTTGGCGCTGTGCCACAGGTATCCGTCGATGTATTTCGTCGAGCCGCTTACGGTTTGCCGGCAGCGATCGTGCAACGCGTGGAATTCGTGACGCTGGTTTCCAGTAGCGGCCGCAGCCAGACGGTCGCACGCTACCACTTGCGTACCAAAGCGACTTATTTGCAGATCGACCTGCCGGATCCAGAACAAACGCAGCTGTGGTCGGCGACGTTGGACGGAGTTCCCTCGACACCACAACGCGATGGTGACAGCCTGCTGCTGAGTCTCCCGCCGAAGTTGGATCAGGGAATTCGTGACCTTCAGTTGGTTTATGAATCGCCCATCGAGGGTTTTTCGCTGATGGGTGACATCGAAGTGTTGGCACCCCGATTGTTCATTCGCAGGAAAGACGAGGATGCCAAGTACGAAGTGCCCGTGGCGGATCTCACCTGGGACCTTGTATTGCCCGATGGGCACCGCATTCTTCGGACAGGTGGTTCCGTATTTCGAACCACGACACCACGTCGAACGTCTCCGTTGGCGGTTGTCGCCGCAACACTTTGGAAACTCTCCGGAGGCATGGTCGGTAGCCCAATGATCATGAGCCGGGCCTACGTTCCGCAGTCACGCATCGATAGTGCCTTTTCGCTAAGTGATTCCATTCTACATTCGCCAGCTCCCGAAGGTGCCGAGGCGGATGAGGAAATGGAAAGCGCGGGCGAAGAGAGTGCACCGATGGATAGGTCGGCGCCCGTGTCACCCGCCGACCCGGCTACCGCCGCTGATCTGTTTGCAGAGATGCCCCAGGCTGACGAACCAACCGCATCTCCGGCGCTGGTTCCAGCGGAAAGCCAGCAGCTTCAGTCGGCAATCGAAAAAGCCGATCAAGTCGCTGACCCCAAAGGGCCATCGGCACGTGGGGAGTATTGGGCGCTGGAAGGAGTCCGCAGCCTGCAAATCGAGTTGCACGAGCGCGGTCGGCGAGTGAATTTTCAGAGTATGGGGGCCTCGCCGGTCTTGCGCGCCACGTTGGTCGACGGGCATCGACTTGACTTTCTTGGCTTCGGCCTGGCATTGCTTGTCGGGCTAATCGGCGTTGGGCTCACCGGCCAAAGTACCAAGCGCAAGGTTCACTTCCTGCTAGAAGTTGTCTTGATCGCTTTGATTCTCCCTTTGGTGTTCGGTTGGGTTGGCGACTTGGACCTTGGTGCGATGTTCGATGGCGCCTTTTATGCCGCGTGCCTGGTGGCTGCCTACTATCTGCTCGTCCACATCCTGCAGTCGGTTGTGCGAACCGCACGAGCGCTGCGCCTGCCACGCCGCCGCACGTCGTCGGGTGAGACGACAGGTAATTCCAGTGGTGCGACGACTACGACCGTAGCGTCCCTGTTGCTCTTCCTGACGATCGTCCCCGGCGCTTTGGCACAGCCCGCGCTTCCCCCTGCGACACCGCTCACGTCTGAGGGTCTGGCCGATCTGTTGAATCCAGCGCCACCAATAGAACTTCCCGCCGATGCTGTGATCATCCCGTACGATGCCGAGGACGTTGACGGTCTCAAGAAAGCGGAACGCGTGCTGGTGCCATTTGACCAGTACGCGCGTCTGTGGAACCTCGCTTTTCCCAACCAGCCGATCAATCAACAGACGCCACCCGCTTCTTTCGCTCTAGCGGGTGGACAGTATACGGCCGTTCTCCAGGACGACGATCAGTTGACGATCGACGGACATATCGACGTTGACCTGTTTGTCGACGAGCCCGTCGCGATTCCGTTACCGCTGCAGAAGGCCGTTTTAGCTCGCGCTACGCTAGACGGTGAGACAGCTCGCATTCAAGTTGTCACGACCAACCCGGCGACCGCCAACGCGCCGGCCCAAGCAAAGCAGCAGCGCGCTGCACCCGCGGCCGCGGAGTCATTTGTCATAGTGCACGCCCAGGGAAAGGGTAGGCACCGCCTGGAGGTTTCCGTTCGTCTGCGATTGGATAGGAGTGGTGGGTGGCGGCAGGTTAGTGGAGTGATACCAGTCGCCCCTTCGACCAGGCTTGAATTGACGGTCCCCGCGGCGCAGACCGAAGTGCGGTTGTCCGACGTTGCCGATCGCAGCAGCTTCGAAACGGTACGTGACGGCGAGCAAATCAGTACGGCCATGAATGCCCAAGGCGTCGTGCAACTGCAATGGCGCCCCAAGGTAGGCGCGGGCGAGGTCGACCAAAGCTTGACCGTCCGTTCAGCCGCGGTGTTCGATATTCAAGAAGATGGTCTGCGGATGGCGTGGCAGATGAACCTGCAGTTTCGCACGCAGCGCGAGACATTCACGATGCAATTACCGACGGACTACCTCGTCGAGAAAGTGACGGGTGACAACGCCCGAGGCTGGACCAGCAAACCGTTGGACGACACCCAACAGCTGGACGTCACGTTACTAAAGGCGACCACGGGTAGCGAAACGCTGACGCTATTTCTTTCGCGACGCCAGACGGTGGGGCAGGGTGATTTGGCCGAGTTCGATGTGCCGGTCGTTTCCGTGCCCGACGCCGTCCTGCACCAGGGGCACTTGGCAATCCGCCGCAGTCCACTGCTGAATGTTGATACTGAGAACACCATCGGTGTCAGCCGGACCGATCCAACCAAGGACAGCCAGGCCGTGATTGCGGCGGTACAAGAAGAAAGTCCTTTGGGGATTCGCGCGTACCAGGACTTTCGCTTCGTCACGACGCCATACACCGTTACCTTGTCGGCCGCCCCCTTGGCGGATCCAGAGACGACACCTCTGATAGAGCAGACCAGTGCTGCCTTGCAGACGTTGCTGCGGATCGGGGCTCGAGAAACCAGTTATGAATGCAAAGTTACGATCAATGTCAAGCAACGGCCAGTGCATCGAGTCCGCGTATTTCTGCCGCTCGGTTTTGACCTCGACAAAGTCGACGCACCTGGTGTGTATCTGCGGTCCACGACCACGGAAGCTGGTCGTCAGTTGCTCACGGTATATCTGGCCGAGGGGCAGCGGGCACCGTTTTCGGTCTTGATCGGTGGGCATGTGACACGCGCGGCCGATGCCGCGGATGTGGCACTGCCCAAGTTCGACGTCTTGGACGTCGGCGAACAGGAAGGATATCTTGCGATTCAGGCAGATCCAGCATACCGAGTCACCCTCACGGCGCTTATGAATTGCCAAGAAGTTCCATTGTCGCGCGTCGTGGGGTGGCTGAACTCGGAACAACGAACGCACGCCGATCGAGCGGTGTTCTATCGCACGCGTGAATACGACGCCACATTGCAAACGGCCTTGGTTACGCCGGACGTCGAATCGTCGACGATCTCAAACGTCAGAGTTACCACGCGTGAGATCGAAGAAACGGTCTTATTGCGTTTCAAAATTGAAAAGGCAGGTATTCGTGAAATCCTGTTTCGCTTGCCGGTGCGAATGCGCGACGCACAGTTTACGGTGCCGATGCTTAGACAAAAGACAGTCCAGGATGTCGCAGACGACCCCACATCTGTCCAGGTTAAGCTGGAGCTTCAAGACGACAAGATGGGCGAGCTGATTGTGGTGGTGCAAAACGATGTGGCGCTTACGAGTGGGCAACACGAAGTGCCGATTCCTGTTGTGGAAACCGGCCTAAATTCAAAACGGTATGTCGTGTTGGAGAATGCCGGGCGCGATGAGGTTGTCGTCTCCGAAGTGGTTGGGATGGAGGCGATTCGTCGTGATCAAGCCAACTGGGCGACGCTCGCGCAGGTGCTCGACAACAAGATCACACAGGCCTTTGTGATTACCGAGGATGCTCAACCCCGGCTCGCGCTGGTGACCAAACGCCGCAAAGTCGTAGACACTGCCGGGGCCGCGATCCGGCTTGCCCAGGCCACCGTCGTCGTCGATGGCAGCGGTACCTATCGTGCCTTGCAGGAATATCGTGTCGACAACAAGACCGAGCAGTACTTGGAAATTGAATTGCCCGAACGTGGTCAACTGTGGACCGTCCGGGTCGCAGGCGGACCCGTCAAGCCAACGGTCGTTACGGCCGTCGGCGGCGCAATCAACGACCGGCTGTTACGGATCCCGTTGATCAAGACCGCCGCGGGCGACTTGGACTATTTGGTTGAAATCAAATACGGCGGTCAGTTGGGAGCGTTTTCTGCCTTCCGACGCGTCGAGTTTCCGTTGGTGACGACAAAGCGGATCAATGCCGAGCGTAGCCATGTGCGATTGCACCTGCCGGAGACGCATCGATTCTTCAGATTCGACGGCACGATGACACGCGTGGACGACGAAGGTGACTTGGCGGCTGGATTTCTTGCCTACCGAAACCGACAGATTGAACAATTACGGCAAGTGATGAGCGGAAGGGGCGGTGTGTTTTCCAGTATGCGGGCTGCCAGTAACCTCAAGCAACTCGGCCTGGCTTTGCACGATTACCAAGATTCGTACAAGAGCTATTCGACCAACGAGCAGTTTCAGTTGGAACTTCGCAATAACGGCGCTGTGCTGGCGGAAGCCAATCGACAGTTGGAGTCGCAAGAGAAAGAACTGCAAGCCAATGTCGCGCCCGATAACCGTGACCGTTTACTCTTCGCCTATGACTCTCAGAAAGCTGGCAAGTCGACAAATATCGTCAACAACCTGGGGTCCAATTTCTTCGTACCAGATGTGACGTTGCAGTCGAAACCAGCCGCTGGCAATGCGACGTTCAACTCAGCCTGGCTGGATTCAAATAAATTGGGAACACAGCAACCGGAAAAGGGCGGCCGGCAACTTGACCGCATCAGCGATGGCCTGAGCAAGGATTCGGCTAAGAAGCCGAGCGGGCAGGGCGACAAGAAAGCGGAAGCCAGCCAACAAACACAGCAACAGTTTCGTCGATTCCAGAAGAATCAAGAGAGCAAGCAAGCGGTGGATTCGTTGCGGAGGCGAAGTAATGAGGTAGGCGAACAGATCCAGCGCTACCAATCACAGCTCGACGATCAGATTCGGTTGCAAACCGTGCAGCCGAATGCCGCCGAAGATCGATCGGAAAGCGGTCGTGCGGGAGAAGGCGGCGCCCAAGTCCCTGGTCAATCCGGCGCAGGGCCACAGGCCGGCCAATCCGGCGGTGGTGGATTTGGCGGCGGCGGGGGACGTTTTGGACTGGGCAAACTCGATG
>NYXM01000060.1 GCA_002685655.1 Planctomycetaceae bacterium | reverse complement strand
TGTGGCAAGAGGTATGCGTGACAAGCGATAGTCGGCGATCCGCAATGCCAGCACAGCGATGGCAATCGTCGCGCCGTAACAGAAACCGAACAAAGCCCACTGTAGAGGATGCTCCTTTGGCGGCAGCCCAGTTACGCCGACCAGCATTCCGGCTAAGGGACAAACAACGAACACTACGGAAACAGTGACGATTGCGGCGAGATGGAGCCGCCTGATTCCCATTGGCACAAAAAAGACGAACAGCCCGGTTAAGGCAACGCAGCCGAAGAAGGCGACCGCTTCGCCCACGACAAGTAATGGCATTTCGACCTGCCTCGCTGTCCCCAACACAATGGCCACGGCAGTCGTTCCCGAGAGCAAGCCCCAGATGGAGAATTGCCAAACCGTCATTCCGGTGGCGGATCGTGATTGACCCTCCAGGTGGATCTGCCACCGAAGAAATCTCACCATCGTCGTGGGGACCGCGACCGTGCAGAACGCCACGAGCAGAATGGCGAACCACTGACTGATCTCGTTGGCACCATCGGTTGCCAGGGCAGCGACGAGTGACAATCCGAAGACTGCGGGGATCACGATCAGAACGCGCATCGCGATATTCCAGCGCACAAAGACAAACCAGGCGGAAAGCAGCATTAATTGACCGAAGGCCATGCCGAGCAGAATAATGCCGGGAAGATCAGGCCAGTGCTGGTTTGTCGCATCGACATACATCACCGCAGCAATGTCGCCCAGGACGAGTGCACCGATCAGCAATACCAGGATGACAATTGACGGCTTCATGAAATACTCGGCTGAATCTTCATGATTTCCCTCAAAACAGCAGGCCGCTACGGGCAAGTCCAATATTCAGCGAGATTGCCCGGCGTTGCAAACCAAGCAACCGTTCTTAAGAATATACCACTCGCTTTAGACATTGCGGGGTCCAAGCCGCAACGTCAGCCTTTCGCACTCCCGTACGGAACGGAGATCTCACGTGTCGGACGATTCTCTGCAGGCCATCGTTTGTTGCATGGGCCAGCCTGTCGCTGGAAATCCCACTCAGTTCATGATGGAACGCGCTTTTGCCGCGGCCGGCTTGGATTGGCGATACCTGACATTGGAAGTTGGGCCCGAAGATCTTCCAGCCGGGGTCGCCGGCATGCAAGCCATGGGATTTCGAGGCGGAAATTTCACGATTCCACACAAGGTGGCTGTGATAGCGCATCTGGACGGATTGAGCGAGGCGGCCGAATTAATGGGTGCTGTGAACTGCATCCATCGCGTGGACGGCAAGTTCAGCGGCGAGAATACGGATGGAAAGGGATTTGTCGAGTCGCTCCGTGACGTGACCGATCCCACAAACAAGCGAGTTGTCATTCTGGGGGCGGGCGGTGCCGCGCGGGCCATCGCCGTCGAGTTGGGCCTCTCCGGCGTCGCTGAAATCACCATCGTCAATCGGACGGCCGAGCGAGGACAAGGGCTGGTCGATCTGCTGAGCGAGCGAGTGAAAGTAACCTCGAAGCTCGTCCCCTGGGACGGTGACTATGGCGTCGAAGAGGGTGTCGATATCGTGATCAATGCCACGTCGATCGGGTTGGGTGACGCCACCGCGCGCGTGTCATTGGATTACGAAACGCTGACGAGCAAAATGGTTGTGGCCGACGTGATCTTCAATCCGCCCCAGACGATCTTCCTTCGAGAAGCCTCCCAGCGCGGCTGCAAAACGCTCGACGGCCTCGGTATGCTGGTGAATCAAGGCGTGATCAGCTTCAAAATCTGGACAGGTGTCGACACCGATCCCAATGTGATGCGAGAAGCACTGGAAGAGTATCTCGAACTATAGGAGCGATACCCCAATTAATCCACAATCAGCAGCGTCCCTCGATCGCTTGACAGACGCGCAAACAACGGAAGAACAGTTTCTGCGAAAGATCTTTGTGCGCGCTCAAATGTCGGAGTTCGTCCAAGATCCGCTCATCATGTCGCGATCCGATGGAGTGCACTATTGGGACGTTGCCGGCAAGAAATACCTGGACGGTCTGTCCGGAATCTATGTCGTTAGTGTCGGTCACAATAATCGGCGCGTAATCGATGCCGTCCGCCGCCAGATGGAGACAATGGCCTTTTCACCGGTGATGCACGGTTCAAATCCAGAGGCAGTCAAGTTGGCCAACCGCCTCGTTAGCCTTGCGCCGGGCGATTTGGGCGCAGTAAAGTTGCTCTCAGGCGGATCCGAAGCAACTGAAGCTGCCGTCAAAATGGCGCGGCAATATCATCGGATCGTCGGCAACCCGACCAAATTCAAGATCATCTCGCGCTACCAATCCTGGCACGGCTCGACCATGGGATCGCTGTCCGCCGGTGGCCTGGCATCCCGACGTGCCGTAAACGAACCGCTCTCACCCGGCTTCGTTCACGTCTTTCCACCAACCTGCTATCGCTGCCCATTCGGCAAGGAATATCCAAACTGTGACATCACATGCGCCAGTTTGGTTGCCGATGTGATCGAGATGGAGGGCCCATCCACGGTGGCAGCGGTGATGGTTGAACCGATTGGGCACACCGGTGGGATCATCGAACCGCCACAAGAATATCTACCTGCGTTGCGCGAGATCTGCGATCGCCACGACGTGCTACTGATCTTTGATGAGATTATCACGGGAGTGGGCCGCACCGGCGAGATGTTTGCGGCTGAGACATTCGACGTCCTCCCAGACGTGCTGTGTCTGGGAAAAGGTCTGAGCGGCGGGTATGCGCCGCTGTCAGCGGTGTTGTGTCGGCAACCGGTCGCCGATGCATTCTGGGGCGATCCAGCCGTCAATCCCGGTTTTGTCGAAGGGCATACTTTCGAGGGGAATCCGATGTCGTCCGCCGCCGGCCTGGCAGTTCTGGACGAGATCATCCAAGGCGATCTCTGTGCCAACGCGCTTGCCATGGGCGAACGTCTTCGCCTTGGGCTGGAGGCACTTGGGAAGTATGGTGTGATAGGCGACATTCGTGGCAAGGGGTTGATGCAGGGAATCGAATTCGTTTCTGACCTCGAATCAAAACGTCGCTTCGACCCCCCAATCGGCCAGCGGATCGGTCGGCGGGCACTGGAAAATGGACTGCTCACTCGCTTCGACCCGCATTGGCTGGCCCTCGGTCCACCGCTTGTGGTCACCGCCGATCAAATCGACCAAATGGTGTCGATCCTCGATCGTAGCATTGGGGAAGTGCTGGCCGAGTAGCGCGTGGGGCCTGTTTCTGGGCAGTTCCCCCAATGGCCAAGGCATCCCATGGCACTTCCGGAAGATTTGGGAACTGAAGTTCGCCAACTCGCGTCAGTAGAGAGGGTCGTGGTGCGCCGAGGCTGGCGCGTTGTGTTGCGGGCCATAAATCCCCTAAGTGGAGGGATTCAAGCAGATATGGCCGTGTTGGCTGATTGCGGATGGAGTTCAGTTTGTACCTGTCGTTTTGGAAATCTTGGGTCGCGTTGCGAAACTAGGCAAATTAAGAAGCGTGCATAGCAGTTTTGTTGCAACACCTTCTTGAGCAACTATAATCGCTAGAATCCCCCAAGGTTTATGAGTTTACGTAATTTTTGAGCTGTCCTGAACGCAGATTTGGAACCCATTTTCCACATCTGGCCGTGCGTTTCGTACCACGACCTAGATCCCCCGGGTTGCATAATCTTTCGCTCAGGCACCCTTCACATTTCTGAGGCTTGGTTCATGTCCAACCGACGTCATTCATCGTCGTTTGCCGCCCGCAGAAAACGTCGCAAGTCGTTGCAGAATAAAGAACAACAGCGCAAGTTGCTTCTGGAATCCCTGGAGCGTCGCGAACTGTTGGCCGTCGGCCCGCAACTGATTGGGATCCAGCCCAACAACGATTCGCTTTTGCGATTCGACCGGACCGATATTCGCAATGTGGCGCCGCAAGAGCTGGTCTTCAAATTCGACGAGAATCAGCGGTTCTCTGCCGACGACCTGCGGATCAATCCCGGTCGAATTCAGCTCACGCGCAGTGCGCTCGATCGAGATTTCGAGGCTGCATCGACGACTTCCGATTTGGCCACGAACGATGCCGTTGTTGTCAAGTTTACAGCGGTCCGATTGGGCGCCGATCAAAACGGCATCACGATCAATCTGACCAAGACTAACCAGGGATCCGCTGGCGCGCCCACGATTACGGTCAATGGCAACCAGATCTCGGCACGTCTGAATACGAATCCGTTCAACGAATCGACGGCGCTCGACTTGGTGAATGCGATCAACTCGAATTTGGAATCTAGCGCCTTGATTGTGGCGGAGATCGACAGCGGAAATCCTGATACTGATGTGGCCTCGGTCTTACCCGCCAACTTTGCGCCAATCATGCTCGATGGTTCGAACGACATCGTAATTACGCCCGGGTTCATCGGCCCCGCGGCTGCCCCCAACGAAAACGAGATCATCGTTCGTTTTGCTGAAACATTGCCAGATGATCTGTATCGCATTGATGTCTTTGGCGATCATCCATTGTTGGCTTTGCGCAATACACAACGAGGCTGCACGTACAACGTCAACGGGCAGATTTTCACTGGTTGCGCGTTCGGCGACCTGACGGAAGATGGCGTGGATAGCGGAACAGATCAGTCTCCGATCTTCTTTGAGCTCGATTTGGCCCCGCAGGTTACGGCGGTTCAGCCTCAACCGGTGACTCGCGTCGGTGGTGTGCTCCAACAGGACCGGGATCAAATCGTCGTACACTTCGGCCAGGACGATTTGTTCGCGCCGGATGTCGTGGTGACTGACGACCAGTTCGTCGATACACACAGCGTGACGATTGAAACGGTTGACGGTCAGACCCGCGTGTACGAACTAGACAGCGATGGCTCGCGCCTCAATAGCAGTGCGTTGCCGGTTACGTTTTCCAGTGAAACGACGGCCGAGCAGATGGCGGAGATTTTGGCGAAAGCAGTCAACGAAACGCCTAACTTTGGTGTGACCGCAGAAGCGAACGGCCGGCAGCTAACGTTTAACGGCGACGCCACAGTCACGTTGTCGGCAAACATCTCGGGCTTTGAACTGGGGATCGACCAATTTGTCAACACGGCGGCCAACCCAAACTTCTACAAACTGTTCTTCACCCGTGAAACGGTTGAGAACACGGACGACATTGTTTTCACGCCGAGTTCCGTGCGATATGACTCGAACTTGGATACGGCGGTTCTGCAGTTTGAAGCGAACCTGGACGAACTCCAGCGCACCCAAGCGTACACGGCCAACCCTGTCACCAGTGTATTTACCAGCACTAACCACCACTTGGTCAACGGCGATCACGTGCGTCTTTCCAGTTCTGGTTCGTTGCCGGTCGGCCTGTTTGGTTTGACCGATTACTTCGTCGTGAGTAAGACCGACGACACGTTTCAACTGTCGACAACGATTGATGGCGCGCCGGTCAGTTTCGTCGGAACCGGTACGGGGCTTCAGCAATTTGAAACACCGATCGGCCCCGGCGTCTTCCGCTTGCGCGTGGGAACGGACGAAGCCAAGCCGGCAACTCCAGTTCAAGTGCCGATCATAGTGGCCGCGACTACCGATTTCAATTCGTTCGGTGGCGTCAAAGTAAAATTCGAATCGACCGAGCAAGTGTCCGAGCAATTCGGCACGGCGATTCAGGTGGTGATTACCAATCGAGACATGGGACCTTCTGTGCCACCATCGGTACTGGTCCGCGACAATCGCATTCTGATCGAATTGAACACGAACGTCACGAGTATCAGTACGGCGCAAGATGTGGTGGATGCGATCAATGGCGATGGTCGCGCTGCGGCGTTGGTGACCGCGTCAATCGACTCCGGTAATGCCGGCCAAGTCGTCGGTGGAACGGTTGCTGACTACTTCACGATCAAACTGACTGGTCTGGGCTCGAGCTTTGAAACGGCAACAGATCTTGGGGGTATCTTCGACAGCGGACAGGTCATTGAAGTATCCGGCAACGGACCGGATATGGTGGATGGCCAGCGGATCACCCTGGTGGACCGCGACGGTGTATCCCAGACGTTTGAACTGGATGACAACACGATTCATCCTCTCTCGAATCAACCGATTCCGTTCACGGCGGCCGACACGCAAGTTGATATTGCCAACGCAATCGCTGACGCCATCAACAGTACGCAAGGCTTTGGAGTGACGGCGACTACCAATGGCAATTTGGTTCGTTTGTCCGGTGATCGCAGTGTGACCTTTGAAGGTGCGGTCAGCGGTCTTGGTTTGACCACGCAAGGCGTCGTGGTGTCTTCATCCATCGACCCGCAATTGTACAAGTTGGATTTTCCAGGCAGTGAAGACGAACCAGGCCATCGAGCGATCTCTGAAAGTGGAGTCGGCGACGAACATATCGAAGGTGGAAACAAGGACACCGACCCCGGCGTTGCCACCATCCGATACATCTTCCGCAACATCTATGGAACCATTCCCGACATTCAAGGCGGCCTGCAACCAGCCTTCAACCTGATTACCAACACTCAGCAAATCCGAGCTCGGGAAATCTTTGAAACGTACAGCCAGGTCGCCGGCCTGCAGTTCGTCGAAACCACGGACGAGAACGACACGACAGCGGTGATTGTCGCCACTGGCGACATGCGGGCCATCAATCCGTTCGTCCCCTCCGGTCCAGGTGGTACGACGGGATTGGTAGGCAGCGTGAATGTCGGCGATGCCGCCAATCCGGATTTTCGCCAAGCCATCATTATGGACAGCAGTGAATTCTGGAATGACGAGCGTGGGTTGAGCGACAATCCGCTGCAGTTCTCGTGGTTCGAACAAACGGCTCAAGCGACTGCCCGCTTCCTGGGGCTTGGCGATGCATTGGAATTGCCACCCGGCACGCTGCTCGGAGCGGATTCGGATCTGGCCTTCGACAACAATCGCGAAGGGATCATTCCCGGCGATCAGGACATCGTGCATTTGCAGAGGCTGTTCCGTCCTGAAGGTAAAGACATCGATCTGTACAAGTTCACAATCGATGTGGCTGACGGTAAGACCGGTGTCTTCACGGCGGAGACAATCGCCGAACGGCAGCGAGATTCCAGTTTGTTGGACACCACGATGTCATTATTCCGCGAGATCGTGGATGAAAATGGCGTCATCATTGGCCGCGAACTTATCGCGCGAAACGACGACTACTACAGCGAAGACTCGTACCTGGAGGTCGAGCTTGGACCTGGCACGTACTACGTTGGTGTCTCCGCCAGTGGCAACGACAATTACGACCCAGTGATCGAGGACACCGGTATCGGAGGCACCAGTGAAGGCAACTACGATCTTCGTTTGGCGTTTCGTCCCGATGCTGAGTTCAGCATCATCGATGCCGACAACACGGACTTGCCTGCGTCAGGATTTGACACCTCGGAAAATGCCAAACTGACCACTAGCACGCCACTCGACGGCGACGCGGATGGCGTCCCGGGTGGAATCTACAACTTCTGGTTTCGCACACAAAACGTCGACCGCACACTGAACCTCACGGCAGACGGAAATCGGCTGGTCGACGGTCAGGTCATCACGGTAACGAACAGTCTAGGGGCGATTCGCCGATTCGAACTGGATCGCAACGGCAGCTTTGGTGCCGGCAATCGACCCGTGTCTATCGCGGGATTGTCGCGAATGGAGGTGGCCCAGGCCATTGCCAACGCCATTGACAACGAAGCCGGATTTTCTGTGTCCGCCACTGCGTTTGGGGCCGAAGTGACCCTCCAGGGCGAACGGCTTGTCACGTTAAGCGACAATTCGATCGGCATCGAACTTGGCGGAAAGACCATCTTCGTCGATAAGACGGCAGCGCCCAATCCCGATGGTTCGCTGGCCAAACCGTTCAACAACATTGCCAGTGCCACAACCATCAACGCATTCGCGGCCGCGCATCCGGACGACATCATTCGCATCGTCGGTAACGATACGGATGGTGACGTCGCGACTTTGACGGATCGTCAAGCGTATGAGATCGGCTTCGACAGCTTGGGGCGTCAATTGGCCGACGGTGGATCATTGCAATTGCCGCAAGGCGTTACGGTGATGATTGATGAAGGTACCGTGTTCAAGCTGCGTCGCGCCCACATCGGCGTCGGTAGCTCCGCGCCGGGCATCGACCGTAGCGGTGCCGCGTTGCAGGTGCTGGGTGTTCCCGGAAACAACGTCTACTTCACGTCGTACGAAGACGAGACCATCGGCTCAGACAGTTTCCCGTTCACCACCACTCCGTTGCCTGGCGACTGGGGAGGCCTCCAGTTCCGCGACGACATCGATCGCGCGGACGGTAACTTCGTGTACGACGAAGAGGGCATCTTCCTGAACTACGTGGCCAATGCGGATATGCGATTTGGCGGAGGTAACGTCGTCATTAATTCGGTGCCTCAAGTGGTGGCTCCAATTGAGATTACGGACACACGTCCGACGATCGCGCACAACGCGATCATGCACAGTGCCGACGCGGCCATGTCGGCCAGCCCGAACAGCTTTGAGGAAACGAATTTTCATGCGCCGCGCCATCAGCGGATCGCGTTCACATCGGACTATGCCCGTGTTGGGCCGGATATCCATGGCAACTTCGTCGCCGAAAACAGTCTGAATGGCTTGTTTGTTCGAGTCCAGACTCCGGCAGGCAATGATATCCGGACGATGACCGTTTCGGGTCGTTGGGACGATCTCTCAATCGTCCATATCCTGGCGGAAAACCTTCAGATTGCTGGTACACCATCGGGGCCGATCCAGGAAATTGATCCGCCACCGATCGGTCTGATTACGCTGACAGAGATTGCCGGCGGAGTACTAGAACCAGGCGACTACGATTACCGTCTGACGTTTGTTGATCTCCAAGGAAACGAAGGCCCCGTTTCCGAAGCGACGATTGGTGCCACGCTCACAACGGGTGGCACGATTGCCCTGGCACAGATACCGCGCGCCAGCGGGCCCTTTGTGGCGAGAAATCTGTACCGCAGTTTGCCAGGTGGGCAATACGAACTGGTTCGTCAGCTAAACGGCAACAAAACCACGTACGTTGATGATGGGTATACTCGCGGCGGCTTGTTGGTGGAGCCGGTTGGTGTATCGCAACGACCGCGTCCAGACGCACGACTCTCGATCGATCCTTCGATGGTGGTGAAACTCGACGGTGCTCGGATCGAAACCGGAGTCGGGGCACAGTTCATTGCTGAAGGCCAGGAAGGACTGGAACTGCGGTTTACCAGCTTGATGGACGATCGCTTTGGTGGCGGCGGCACGTTTGATACCGCCAACGATGGCCCCATCGTTCCCGGTGGACCCAACGCACCGCGGCCAGGCGAATGGGGTGGCATCTATGTCAGCCTGTTTGCCAGTGCCAACATCGATCAAGCGCTGATCGCGTACGCCGGTGGTGTCACCCGCGTGGAAGGGACATTCGCTGCCTTCAATCCGATTGAAGTCCATCAGGCAGAAGTTCGGATTGCCAATACCACGTTCGAGAACAATGCAACGGGTCAGGGCGGCCAGGCGTTGTCGTCCCGTCCCAATCGGGTGGGTCGTGGTGAAAACGAACCGGGTGCAATCTTTGTCTCAGGTGCTCAACCGACCATTATCGACAACGTTATCCGCGACAATCTGGGCGCTGCGATCAGCATCAACGTAAACGCCTTGAACCACAAACTCAAACGCGATACCGGTCGCATAACGGGTTTCATTGATCGGCTGGAAGGGTTTCGCGACAACCAGGGGCCGCTGATCCACAACAACCGGCTGGCTGACAACGGAGTCAACGGCGTCGCGGTGCGCGGACAAACGCTCACCACGCAGAGTGTCTGGGACGATACGGATATCGTGCATGTCGTCCAGGACACGATTTATGTCTCCGACTTCCATACGTATGGTGGCTTGCGTTTGGAAAGCAACCCGACGGAAAGCCTGGTGGTTAAATTCCTCAGCCAGGACCGCGGCAACACCGACCCCAATGTGCCCAACACCGCAGGATTGCGGTCGGTTGGAATGCCACACGAAATCAACGACCGCATTGGCGGCATTGTACAAGTGGTTGGGCAACCGCGATCGCCCGTGGTCCTAACGTCGCTAAACGACGACACAGTCGGCGCGGGCTTCGATCCCAGTGGCGATGTGCAAACCCGTACGGGTGCGCTCGGCACCGGCCTACAAGGCAACCTGCAACTGGTGCAACCTGACTCGGGAGTCTTTGCTACGCTGACAGGTAACGTTGGGGTTTCGACCGATGGTCTCGGCACCGATGACCTGGGCACACTGCAGGCCAACATTCCGGCCGGTTCCGCGATCGAGCTGGCAATCTTGCATGTCGCTACACGAACTGGCAACGGGACCACATTTCCTCCGCCGGCACCATTTCTTCCCGCCAACATCATGTTTGAAGGACAGACTGTTCCGATCACATATCTGCCGAACGTCGCGGACTCGGCAAATGAGAATTTCGAGACCGGCCGAGTGGATGTAACGGGCCTTGTGGCGGCCCGAGTTGCTGCTGGTGGCACCACGATGTTCAATTTCACGGTCGACGAGACCATCACGGGCCAGTCAAACAACATCGAAGGCACCAGCCTGACGGTGGTCTATTCAAACCCAACACTACCCGAACGGACTGTCTTGATTCTGGAAGGTGGTCTGACCGGTGCCGCTGCGCAGCGCACATCGCTCTCCTTCGCCGATCCGCTCGACCCGAACGACCCCAATTTCGTGGCCGAATTGGCACTTGGTATTCAATACGGTTTCCCGGGGACGAGCCAGTTCAGCACAATCGACGTGAACGGCCAGCGTCTGACCAGTTCCGCCGGTGCCGCGGACGACTCGGCCGTCACACCCCCATTCGACGGGAACTTGATCACCGTCGGTGGCGTGGGTGACTCCCTAGCCAACCCGCCCCTACCGTTCTCGAACAGTACCTTCCAAGACGACGAACTGTACGATCTGCGACAGTTCGTCAGTATTGGTGACCGTGCCATCACCATCGACACTGCGAATCCGTCGGACGATGATTCGATCTTCCTGGCGGTGGTGCTGGTTTCGGGGAATGCCGAACTGGGTAACTCGGGCGCGCCGGGCGACTGGCGCGGAGTACAATTCGAACAATTCAGTCACGACCGAAATGTGGAGCTGGTGACCGAAACGGAAGCGCGATTGGTCAACTCTCCTGGCACCAACTCGACGACCAACGACTCGCAGTTCCTGGGCCAATTGGCCCCGGGTGAAAAGAACAGTGACGAGAATCGTCGGCTGGGCTTCGAGATCCAAGGATTCTTGAACGATCGGCGTGACTACGACGTGTACAGCTTTACCGCAGACGCCGGCACGGAAGTCTGGTTCGATATCGACCGCACGACATTCTCGTTGGACTCCGTCGTTGAATTATTGGATAGCAACGGCGTTGTCCTGGCACAGTCGACCAACTCGTTTGACGAAGCCAACAACCCGAACAATGCACTGGCTCCCGACAAGCGTGCGACGTTGAGCCCAAGCGAGCTTGCAGATCCAACGCTTTTGCTCGGCGTCGGTCGCCTGATGCAGAAGACGCCGCCGTTTGCCGGTGTGGACAATTGGTCCATCAACCCGCGAGACGCTGGGATGCGAGTTATTCTGCCCGGCCCAACGAGCACGACTAATACGTATCACGTCCGTATTCGTAGCAATAGTCAGGACCTGAACAACCTGGATGCCGGACTGACATCAGGCGCGTACCAGATGCAGATTCGTTTGCAGGAAACGGATGAAGTGCCGGGTTCAACTGTCCGCTATGCGAATATTTCTTATGCGGAAAACGGCATTCAACTTCTGGGCCAGCCGGGACATTCGCCGCTGTTGGGCGAAATCAGCGAAGATAGCTCGGCCAACGGCACTGGTGGGCCGAACGGGAACGCCCAGAACATTGGCAACTTGGTGGCCGTTGACCGGGCGACCCTGGGAATCGCCGGTGTGTTATCCAACAGCGCCGATGTCGACTTCTTCCGGTTTGAGGTGGACTTCGAAGATACCGTGGTCAGTCCCACCTCGTTTGAAACTGTCTTTGACCTTGACTATGCGGACGGATTGGCCCGTGCCAATATGATTATTTCCGTGTTCGATGACACGGGCAGCCTGATCTTGACCAGCCGTGAAGCGAATGTCGCGGAAGATCGGCCGGGCAACGTCGGCACATCGGACATCGACGACCTGTCGCGCGGTTCGGTGGGTGCCTCGGATCCGTACATTGGCGGGGTCGAACTGTCGCCCGGCGACTACTATGTGGCGGTAACTTCGGACGCGCAAATGCCGCGTGAACTGGAACAATTCTTTCTCGTCAATCCGCTCAATCCCGACCTGCGTCTAGAGCCGATCAACTCGCTGCAACGCATTGCAGAAGATCACATTGGATTTCCTTCGCCGCAGATCGACGACGGTCTTCCCTCCACTTTCGATCCACCACAGGTCCCGATTCTGATCGATGCCAACAGTGAAGTGTCCTTTAACCTGGGCGACGTTGCGCTGTTTGTGAGCCAGGATTACCAAGCCATCAACGCCGCGGCTGTCCATCGCACCAACCTGGTAACTGTTGATCCCTTCACAGGACAACGAGAAACAACCGTCGGTGATTTCAACTTCGATACGCGCGACATTGCATTCCATCCCAATGGCGACCTGTTTACGTTTTCGCAAGGGCTGGACGAACCCGTGCCGTGTGCACCGTTTGACGCCAATTCGGGGAACTTCCTGCGGATCAATACGGGAACGGGGGCAGCGACCCTGATCAACGACGACGGGATCCTGACGTACCAAAGAGATCCGATGGATCCGGCCGCATCGATCCAGACCAACCCGTGTCCAACGACGCGAATCGGCGACGGTATCCAAATCAACGCACTGGGCTTTGGCCCCATCGGACTAGGTGAACTCTTTGGCGTCGGTGATCGCGGTTTTCAGAACCGCAGCCAGGCACCCGGTGTCGAGATTTTTGACAACATCCTCTATCAGTTCATCGGTGATCCTCAAAGTCCCAACTTTGGTTTGGGACTCAGTTCGCCACAACCTAACCGGGTCGATGACCCACAGATTCCTGAAGTCCGCTATGAAGGCGCGGGAACGCAGATTCGTGAACGGGGTGAATTGCTGACGAGTCCCAGGATCGAGGCGGTGGATGCCACCGTGCCGACACGACCGAGCGACAACGGATTCAACATTAAAGACGGCACGACCCTTACAGTCGAAGACGGAGCGCAATCAGTCGAATTCGAATTTGATTTTGGTTTCGAGGCCGTCCAACTGATCGATGGAAACAACGCCCTGGCAATTCGCGACGGCAACTTCTTTCAACTGGATGACGATATCTTCCAGTTGGACACGGGTCCCGTGATTGCGGTGAATCCCAGCGGAGTCGATCTCCGTGACGGCACCGTCGTCTCGCTGAACCGCGCCGGTGTCAATGTAGGCAACTTCGAATTCACGCTTGACGTCATGAACATTGGCGGCGGCAATACCCCCGTGCTGTACGCACTCCAGGACAACTCGTTGACGCTGGCCAACAAACTGGTGGCGACCATCAACCTTGCCAATACTGGTGCGACGCCTATTGGCGTGACGGCTTCGGTCAGTCCTCGTGGTGACCGGATCAGCCTGGTCGACTCGACCGGCGGTAATTCTGCCGTGGCGGCGCAGGTCAGCACTGGTAGCGCCAAACGGCGAAACCCAGGCAACGGGGTGTCAACACTGGGAGTTCGAGTTGAAGCCGATTTGTTGGAAGCACCTATTCTGCAAGCTCTAGATGGTTCCAAGATCAGAGATGGCGACACATTCCGCTTGGATACGGCCAGCACGGGTGGTTCGCCAGTGACGTTTGAATTCGAGAGCGGCTTCACGCTGAATATTCCCGAAACGTTCCGGATCATGGTTCCTGGCCGAGGTGGTCGGGACATCGTGGATGGTGAGACGTTCCTGGTCGAATTTGACGACGGCATGGGAACTGTGACCAGCGTCACGTTCGAGTTTGACAGTAACAACAGTTTCGGTGCGCTCAATACGCAGATTCCGTTTACGCTTGGCAACACGCAGGATCAGATTGCGGATGCAATCGTGACGGAGCTAGTAAACGCTAACCTGAACCTATTCCCCAGCAATCAGGGCAGCGGGGATGTTCATCTTGGCAGCACGGGTGCCAATAATGTAGATATCAGTGGTGCCCCGAATCTTACGTTGACCGGCGTGGCTCAGGGCGTGGCGGATGGCGAGACGTTTTCGATTAGCAACGGCACATTTACGCGGGTCTTTGAATTCGACTCAGATCCATTCCCAGGCAACGCCGTGGGCGTGCGGATTCCGTTTTCACCCGCTGACACGGCCGACCAAATTGCGCAGTTAGTCGCGACAACGGTGGCGGGTGTCGGATTGGGACTCAGCCCTTCTGCCATCGGTAACGGTGACGTTCACATCGGTGGTCAAAGCAATCCCGGTGGGTCGCCAAATCATACACTCATCACGCCGGGTCCAGCGTTGACACAGTCCGGATCCCCCGGGGTTTCCCAAATGCCGTTGCATTCGGCGGTGGACTTTATTCCTGCATCCAGCTTTACTGGCGTGCAAGTTGCCACCAACATTGTGGCGAGCATCCAGACTGCCAGTGCCGCCGCCCTGACGATTCCTGTCCCCGCCGGCAACCTGTTGGTTGACGGTCAGATCGAAGTCGTTAACGACAACGGTACCTTACTGACCTTCGAATACGACGATGAAACGTCGCTCAACGCGCCTCCGGGAACCGTCAGCATCGCGCCACCTCCGGGTGTGCTGGGCGTTCGGCCCGGCAACATCCGTGTGCCCTTTGTTCGCGGCGGGATAGCTACGGTCGTCATAGGCGGCAATACCTCGCAAGTTCCAATTCCACCCACCTCGGCGAATCAGAATGCCCTGAATTTTCTCCAGGCGGCCGCCCAAAACGTCAACTTTGTCAACGTCCAGCAGGGCTTTACCAAGGGGACTGAGAGTTCGGTTGTCTTCAGCCTGTTCAGTCTGGAAGCGACTGCGCAACAGGTCGACGATCTGGTCATTGTCAATGGGCGAGGTATCAGCTATCTGCCAAACGCGACCACACCGCTGAATCGCTTGCAAGTGACGGATCAGATTCCGGTCGAAGAGATCGCCGCGCCACCTTCAGCGACGGCAGATTTGATTGCCCAGGCAGTGGCGCAACGCGTTAGCGCGCATCCGCAATATACGGCTGGCGGTCGGTTCAACCGCATCAATTTCCATGGTGCGACAAGTATTGATTTCCGAGGTATGCTGGTCACGCAACCCAATGGCAGTTCAACGCAGATGTGGGTTGATGCGGGCAGTGCACCTGGCGTGTCCCCTGGCAACGAACCGATTTTTGCGTTGGCGAGCGATCTGTCCGGCGCTGGCAATTCGGCTGCTCCCAATGTTGCAACACGAATTGCCACGGCAATCAACACATCCCTTGGCCCAGACGTGGTTGCCACGCGGACGGATCAATTCGTCCGTCTGAACAAAGGTCGCGTGTTTGCCGATCCCCCGATCATTACCGCTGGTGAAGGTCCGGGTGGTTCGATTACTGGTTTGACGATTCACAACGGCGAAATGTTCGCGGTCAGCGACCAGGGCGGTTTTTATCGTGTCGTGAACCCCGCTAGTGCGAATGCCACGGCAGTCTATATCGATAGTTCCGCCAACGATCTTGTGGGGATCCAGTTCGCGGCTCTTACGGCGGCTCCCGACAATGTCGAAGGTGGTCGCTACTCGAACATGCTGTTTTCCATCGACGTGAACGGACGGCTGTACGCCTTCAATACTCCAACCCAGAATATCATCCAAGGTCGAAATGAGGTTCAACGGCTTGCGATCGCGGGGGCGATTGACGGCACGTTCACGATTAGTTGGCGTGGCGAAACCACTTCGCCGATTCTGTATCGTGATCCGAATAACAACAATGCCCTCGTGAGTGGTGCCCAGGTGCAGGCCGCCTTGGAGGGACTCAGAGGCATTGATCCCGGCGATATTTTCCTCACACCGCAGGGCCGTTCGTCAAATTGGCGCATCGAGTTTAGGGGCCAGTTTGCCCAGGAAAACGTTCCTGAGTTCCTGATCGACGGCGGCGGCTTAAACGGCAATGCGACGGTGGCCGTCAACACGATCATTCAAGGTCTGGCCCCACAAGACCGGAGTGATGTTTCGCTGCAGCCGATCTTCCTGGATGGTGCCACCAGCGCTCCGACAGGCGTTTCACGCGCCCACGGCCTGGGTTTCTCCTCGTTGGACACTAACCTGTTCCATTTCACGCCTCCGAATCCGGTGGTTCGCGCAGCTACGGATATGGACGTTCGTCTGGGTCTGGCGGCTTTACCCGGCGCGCCGATCTTGGTGGACGAACAACAAAACGCCCTTGGACATGGAATCAATCCAACCTTTGACGGTAGCCGTCTACCACCTCGCATCCCAGGTGGCAGCAGCTTGGCCTTTGGCTTGGGTAATGTAAACGGTGTGCCGCGAACGTTCGACTTCGCTGGCGGTGCCCATGGTTCGGTGGTCAGCAACGAGTTCGACCTGTCGAGCTATTCTGCAGCCGACCGGCCTGTCTTGTACTTCAACTATTTCCTAGAGACCGAACAGGTCAACGGGCCAGTCACCGGCCTGCCCGATATGCGCGACTCCTTCCGCGTCTTTATTGCGGACAACATTGGTGATTGGCAATTGCTGACGACCAACAATGTTGACTCGAGCAACCGGCCGTATGAACGAACGGGCGTACCCGGTGACGTGTTTTCGCCATTTGACGTTCAACCGGTTTTTGACTTTCGCGTCACGCCGGGAGCCGATTGGCGCCAAGTTCGTGTGCCACTCGATGCTTTCGCCGGCCGCGACAACCTACGATTGCGATTCGATTTCACCACCGCCGGTGACATGAATGTCGGTGACATCGCGCTCAGCGAACGAAACACCACCGGTTCTGAATTGCGAACCGTGGGCGGTGTTTATTTGCGCGACGGTCAAACGTTCCAGATCGACTCTCAAGTCTTCGAAGTCGAGTCCGGTTTTACCGTGGTGACACCTACGGGAGCTCAGATCCCGGTACAAGGCGATCCCAATTTCCCGACCGGTGAGACCTTTGAAATCACGGATGATCAAGGTAATACTCAACTCTTCCGCTTTGTCGATAGCCAGAACTTCCCCCCGAATATCGTCGTCAAGGACGGCCAACGGTTTATCGATGGCGACGTCTTCGATTTGACTGACGGTACGTCGACCGTGTCGTTTGAATTCGATACCGGATTCGTGGTTCAGATTCCAGCGGTGGGTGCTGACGAACTGAATGGTGGAATCGCAGACGGTGATACATTTGTTGTCGACGATGGCACGGGCGTGAACCCTCCGATCACATACGAATTCGATAAAGACGATGTTGTCATCATCGGCAATCAAGCCATCAACATCACAGACGACCTGACGCTGCTGGTTCCGACCCAAGCCGGAATCAATCGGATCGCCGATGGCGATCGGTTTGTGGTCAGCGATGGCGCGTCGACGATCACGTTCGAGTTTGATTCCAACGGAATCGCCGATCCCGCCAACGTGGTCATCAACATTCGTGATAGCTTTGTTTTGCAGGTTCCCGTGGAAGGCGGTCGGACCGGTGGCATCGCCGATGGTGAGACGTTCGCCATTACGTTTGACGACGGAATCAATCCACCCAATGTCGTGACGTTCGAGTTTGATAGTAACGGTGTATTCGTCGACATCAACCCTGCCGACGGTAATCCAGATAACGTCCGGATCGTCTTCGACTCGTTTAGCACTCAAAGCGACATGGTCGCGTCGATCACGCAAGCGATCGACGGTGCTGGCTTGGGTCTGACAGCGAATGACATTGGCAACGGTCAAATCGTTTTGGACGGCACGACCGCGTTCCATTCCGTCGATGTGTTCGGAACGCAGTTCTTAGGATTGAGCGTCTTGACCATTACTCAAGACCAGATCAGCGATCGGATCGTGACCGCAGTCGCCGGCCAAAACCTGGGACTGACGCCAGTCAATTTGATGGGTGGCACGGTGGTGCTCGGTGGCACCACTCCACAGCACACATTGAACGCGGGCGGCTCGATCAACTTGGGTCAAACGGTAACGCCTCGTACGCAAGCGGACATTGTGAATCGAATCGTGGCCGCGGTTCAGGCACAACAGGGGAGCCTCGTGACGCCGACGGGACTGGGCAACGGTCTGATTCAGTTTGGCGGTCAACTGAGCCATACGGTGGACACGACCAACACACTCTTGGCACAGTCAATTCTTCCTGCCTTCACGATGCAAGTACCCGAAGGCGGTGGATCGTCGATGACCGATGGTGAGACCTTCACCATTTCTGAGGGCTCGAGCCCGCCGATCACCTTCGAATTCAACAGCACTGGCAGCGTCGGTATGGGGCATCGCCCAATCAGTTTCGCGACACTGGATTCCAAAGAGGAGATCGCCGACGCGATCGTTGCCGACGTGATTGCTGCCAACATCGGACTCACTCCGATGCACATGGGCAGCGGCTCGATCTTCCTGGGAGGCACGCTCGGTAAGGACGTGATCATTGACTTTGCGACCACACCGAGTGTCTTGCAGGTCGGCGCGCCGGATCCAAACAGCACCAACCAGATCATCGACTTGACCGTGATTGACACGGCGCAGACATTGGCAGCGCGGATTGCCAAATCGATTTTGAATTCGCCGTTGAGCGGTAGCATTACGTCCGTCACGGTGGCCGACACGCTAGTCCAGGTCGCGGGAACGAATATTGCATTCAATCCACGACTTTCTCCGCTCGAGGTCCAAGACTTCACGCCTGTCTTCGTCCAAGATCAGCAGACTCCGGCTGACGTTGCCCAGCGCATTGCCCAGGCGATTCGCTTGGCATTCGATCCATTTGCGATGAACAACCCGACCGTGATTCCTCACTTGGGTTCGGACGCGAATTTGGACGGAAACCGTGTGAATCTGAGCGGTGCCGCAAACGTCACGCTCGGCCTGGGAGCCAACTCGGCACTCACACTCGACGGCACCATCGGCGTCTCGGCGGGCAACGTTCCCCTGCCAGTCCATTCGGATATGTCGCGCGTGGACGTGGCCAATGCGCTCGATCCGGTCTTGGAGAATCAGTTCCACAACAAGACCCTGGTGGCCCAGAACGGGCTGGGCGTCTATGACGGCGATACGTTCGTTATTGGCGACGGCATTCACGCCCCAGTCACCTTTGAGTTTGATAGCGGATTCCTTCTGAAAGTGCCCACCGATGGCGGCAAATCGATTCCGGATGCGAATCAGCCGGATCCGCAAGGCATCAAAGACGGCGATTACTTTACGTTGACCAACGGATCTGTCAGCGTCACGTTTGAATTCGACAAAGATCAAGTTCCTACGATTCGCTCAGGCAACGTGCGCATTCCGCAGAGCGGCGGCACACGGATCGAGGAAGCCAGCACGCCGCTGGGCATTGCGAAGGAAATCGTGGCCGCCATCAACGCGTCGCCCGTCAGTGGCGTGCTTGGGATCAACCCGCTTGCCATGCCCGGCGGTCTGGTTCGGCTCGGTGGACTGAGCGATGTGGATTTGGTCATCAGCCCAGGCAGCACGTTGTCCCAAGGACCGTCGACGCCGTTCCTGTTGGATATTCCGACGGCGGGCGGTGATGTTGTGGCGGGCGGTGTACAAGACGGAGCGACGATTGAAATTCGGCACGGTACCGACCGTGTCGTTTTTGAATTCGACAAGAATGGTCCTGTGACCCCCGGCAACGTTCGTGTCCCGATTTCCACGAACAGTTCGCAGGGTCAGGTGGCCCAGGCGCTGGTCAACGCGATTCGCAGCATCTCCGCCGTGTTGGCGACCGACCTGGGAATCGATCGCGCGAATACCCGCGTGCTGGCAAACGGCGACCGGGTGTTCGTCGCCGGGACGCCTCGAGCGGAAATTCGGATCAGCGACGGAAACAACGTGAGCCTCGTCCTACCCGAACCGGGCACGACGCCACCGATTGCGATCGAAACCCCAGAAACCTTGTCCTTGCACTTGTCCGAGCGACTCACGTTGCACGCCCCGCTGGCTGGTGGTGCAACGGGTGGTATTGTGGATGGTGAAACGTTCTCGATCAGCTTGGCTGGCTTTGGCACCGAGGTTTTCGAGTTCGAAAACAACGGTATGTTCCAGGATGCCGACGGCGACGGCGCACCGGACAACAACCTGATTTTCTTCACGGTGTTGGATTCGGCAGACGACATCGCGATGGCCGTGCGGGATCAAATCGATCTGGCGTCGGCGACACTGAAGCTGTTCCCGACGAAACTTGGCGGCGCCGGCAACGTCGATTTGGGCGGCACGCGCGGTGTGGTTGCACTTCCGGCGACGACCAGTTTGACGCGAACTGGTCCATTCTCGATTCAAGCGCCCCTGGCTGGTGGTGTCGGCATCATGGAAGGCGAGACGTTCGAAATCACCTCCGATGGCCTGACGGTGATATTTGAATTCAATAGTGACGCCACGATTGGTGCAGGCACTGTCGAGATTCCTTTCAACATCAATCAAACGCAAGCTCAGATTGGTCAGGCGATCATCGATGCGGTTGCCGGTGTACCCGGCCTCGATCTGCTACCGGTTCTTCTGGACGGTTCCGCGCGAGTTCACTTGGGTGGTAGTGCCGGTCACATTGTGAATACGGATGGAACGCACTTGAATCAAACCGGTCAGGTTGGCACGATTCTCGATGGCGATGTGTTCCTCGTCACCAACGGCATCGAAGTGGTTCGCTTTGAATTTGACAATGACGTCAGTTCGCAGCCTGGTAACACACGACTCGTGTTCAACGACGACAGCACCATCGGTCAATTGGCGGGTGAGATCATCACCCAGCTGAATGTCGCCGGCCTGGGCATGACTGGCCTGGGGATCTCGCCGAGGAATCTTGGCGACGGTGAAATCCACCTTGGCGGTGACGCGAACTTGCGTCTGGACAGCGATTCGATCGTTAGCTTGACGCAGTCGGGCGTGGGTGGTCCCATCGCCGATGGCGAGACATTTACGATCAGTTTGAACGGTAACGCCACGATCTTTGAATTTGATAACGATGGCGTATTTGTTGATAACGATCTGGATAACAATCCAGACAATCAACTGGTTGGTTTCACGTTCGATGACACACAAAGCGAATTGGCGGCTGCGATCAAGGCGTCGCTGGAAGGTGCTAGTCTGAGTCTCTTCCCACGCGTATTGGCAGACGGCGTGATCGACTTGGGTGCCACGCCAGACCACATCTTGAACACGACAGGCACTGTCAATCTGGGGCAGATCGGTCTAGCGTTCACACCTGTCGGTGTGGGCGGCGGTCAGATCCCACACGTGCCCGTGTCATTCGCGCCGTCGGCCGCCTTCACTGCCAGCGACATGGCGAGCGCCGTACGGACCGCGATCAATACGACGGCACCCAATCTTGCAATTCAGTTGGACGTTAGTGCGACGATCAATTCGATTGACGCACGACGTGTTCGATTAGTGCATACGACGGGCTTCCCGACTGACGTGGACTTCAATGTACCCATCGCAGGTGTCTTTCAGTTGGGCGGTGCTCCCTTGGAGTTATTCCAAATCGTCGACGTCGTCAAACAAGATGACGATTTGATTCGCATCATCGGCCACAGCGTCAATGACCCGGGACCGTTGGGGTACGACGGTCACTTGCAGGGCGACGCGTTTGGTGTCTTCAACGATTCAAATCCGGGGCTGCGAGGCGTCGACAATCAACACGAAGGCCTCTACATCGACGACCTTATCATCGGCTTTGCGGAACGCGGAGAAATGGCGACGTCTGCTACCACCAACAGCAACTTCGTGGCAAATCCTCTGCGGGCTACTAACCAGATTTTTCAAGGCCCCTATCAGCTTGAAGTACGCAAAGCAACTGATTTCGGCACACCATTGATCCGCAGTTTTGATACGAACGACCGACTCTCGCAAGGCATCACACTTCTCGCGCAGCCGGGTTCGCACATCTTTGATGGTCAGACGTTTGTGATCAGCGACGGTATCAACACCGTGGATTTTGAATACGAAGATGTCACCGCCAACAACGGTATCGTGAGCGGCCACCAGGTGATTCCCTTCAGTCCATCGTCTCCAGATTACGTTGTGGCACGTACGGTGCGGGACGCTATCAACGGATCCGAAGTTCAAGCCGTCCTGCCGGGAGTGTCGGCGGTGCTTGGTGATGGAACGATTGTTGGCAACGGGAATCCCACGATCAGCACGTCGGCCCGAGTCAACCTGTTTGGCCCGGCTCATCTTTCAATTCACAGCTTCAATGTGACCGAGACCAACGACATGTTGAGCGAAGCCACGCCGACGAACATTGTCGGTCAGAACTCGCCATCGTTCTTGGGATCCGGTTTCATCGGTGACAACCCCGGCTTCCCACTCAAGACCGGCCTCGATGTCGACTTGTTCCACCTTCAGCTCGAACGTGGCGAGACAATTCGGATCGATGTCGACGCTGACGAGATTGGATCGGAACTGGATTCGGCGTTGCGGGTATTCAACAGCAATGGATTGGAACTGGCGTTCAGCGATGACGATCAAGCTCCCGGTGAGTTTGTTCGCTTGGATCCATTCCTGGAGTTTGTTGCCCAAGCGACGGGAGATTATTTTGTTGGCGTCAGTGCCTTCAATAATTCTTTCTACGACCCCAATGTTGAAGCCAGTGGCAACAACGGCCAGACGGGCTTTTATCAGATCGAGATCACGTTTGGTGCCGCCAGCCGAGCAGACTTCTTGCTGTTCGATGACACGGGCGACTCGAACCAGGCCCGCGATCAGGGACAGGTTCTGATTCACTCAAACCGCATCTCCAATTCCGAGAGTTTCGGAATTGTGGCCGATGCAGGATCGCGCGACGGTGGTACCAACAGCGATGGTGAACTGAACTCGACACCGCACATGGGCCCCGTTCGCAACTTGTTCGAGCTGAACACGGACAATCTGGCGACCGGTGCCGTGATCGAAAACAACATCCTGTTTGGCAACCAGGTCGGTGCGATTCGGTTTAGCGGCGAGACGCGCCCCACTGGCGAACAGGTTGGCTCGGTGCCGTTTGGACGCATCGTCAACAACACGCTGTACGGCGTCGGCGGATCATTGGCACCAACCGGCTCGGGAGACGTTGGTATTCTGGTAGACGAGTTCGCCGCTCCTACGATCTTGAACAACATTGTTGCTAACTTTGATATCGGCATTCAGGTTGTCCAGGACGGTGTGTCAGAAAACCAGACAATTGTTGGTGGCCAGCTTTATCAGGGCAATGCCACATCGAATATCACGGGCGTCAGTTCGCAAGACTTCGGAATCGCATTGGATAACCCTGACCCAACAGTGCTGCCGAACGGACCGAATTGTGTGACGGATTTGCATGATCCCAACGCCTTGTTCGTTAATCCATTCGCCGAGAACTTCTATCTGTTGCCCTGCTCGCGAGCAATCGACAGTTCAGTCGGTTCGCTGCTTGACCGGTCTTCGTTCGTGCGGGTCAAAGATCCCCTGGGAATCGGTCCATCACCCATTCTGGCACCGGATAACGATGTGACCGGCCAGTTGCGAGCGGATGATCCGAATGTGGAAACGCCCAATGGATTTGGCGATGACGTGTTTATCGATCGTGGCGGCATTGATCGTGCTGACTTTGCTGGCCCGACGGCCAACTTAGTCAACCCCACTGACAACGATGCGGATGGGATCGATTTGCGTGCAGACGCGTTGTCCGTCGTCCAACTTGGCGCCGGAGTGATTTCGTCAAACTTCGAAATTCGTCTGGTGGATGGCGTCGAGCCCGCCGATCCGACTGACGGAATTGGAATCGATGACACAACGGTCCTTAGCCAAGCAGTAACGATCACCCGCAATGGCGTGTTGCTGCAGGATGGCATCGACTACACGTTTAGCTACAACCGCACCAGCGATACGATTCGCCTGACGCCGCTGTCAGGTATTTGGACGCCCGACAGCGTGTACGTGGTGGCGCTCAATAACCAGGATCGCTTTATGGTCACCGCTCCATCCGGCGATCAGATCGTCGACGGCGACGCGTTCACCGTAACCGACCTGGACGGCGTCGAGGAACGGTTCGAGTTCGAGAGCGGATACACGATTCAAGTACCGCAGACGGTGACAATTCAAGTTCCGGCTGAAGGTGGTCGTCTGGGTGGAATCCGCGATGGCGAGACGTTCACTGTCAACTTTGACGACGGTATGATCACCCGTAGCCTCAAGTTTGAATTCGATAAAGACAACCGGCTTAACGGTGCCAATCTGCCAATTCGTTTTGAGAACACTTCGACACAGAACGAAATTGCCTTCTCAATCGTCAACGCCATCGCGAACTCTGGAATCGGGCTGAACCCCGTCAACTTGGGCCGCGGGCAGATTCACTTGGGCACCACGGCCGCACACTCGCTCTTTCTCCCGCAGTCCGGTGCCGAACTGAGCAGCCTGACTGAATCAGGTGTCTCTGGAGGCGTTGCTGACGGACAGACGTTTTCAATCTCCGACGGCAACAATGTCGTCCGCTTTGAGTTCGATTCTGACGGTTTCGTGTTTCCAGAAACCCACGTCATTCCATTCTCGACTGCGGACACCCATACTGAGATCGGCAGCTTTATCGGCGATGCAATTCAGCAAGCGGTCGCGGATGGTAGCTTGAAAGATGCCAATCAAGCGTTGACCACGGACAATTTGGGGAACGGTCTGGTGCATCTTCGTGGCGCACGTAGTCATGAGTTGAGGTCTTCGCTGAGCAGTCTGGCCCAGGCCGGTCAGCCGGGCGTCATGCAGCCATTTGGCATACAGGTCCCAGGCGCATCACTGCGGTTGCAAACGCCAGGTGCCGGTTTGCACTTGTTGGTCCCAATCGCTGGTGGCGCGGCCATTAACGAAGGTGACACTTTTACAATAACGAATCAGCTCGGCACCAATCGGGATCCAGTCACCGGAGCGCGCCCCACCGCCACCTTCGAATTCGATAGTGACGGCCAGGTTCCAGCGGGCAATGTCGCCATTCCCTTTACTGCCGCCAGCAGCCAGACCGCCGTGGCCGATGCGATTGTGACGGTGCTTACGAGTTCAAATCTGAACCTGGCTCCTGTCCACGTTGGCGGGGGTGACGTCGATCTGCGAACGGTAGATTTCTTGGTGGATAGCAGCACCAGCCCTGGTTTGACGCAAACGGGGATTTCCGACGGTCAAGTGATTACGATTGATGACGGCATTCGCCTGACGCGATTCGAATTTGATGTCGAGGCTGCACCAGGTGACGTTGTTCCGGGCAATATTCGCTTACCCTTTACCGACCAAGATTTGCCAGAAAACATCGCGGCAACGATGGTGGTCGCGCTGAATAGCTCGAATGTCGATTTGCATCCGCTGATCCCGGCCTCCAACCTTGGCAGCGGTCGGATTGATGGGGGCGATCCGGCGATTGGTGGTCAACAGCACCTATGGAATACGACCCTCAGTAATCTGATTCAGTCGGGTGAATCGGGCGGCATTCGAGACAGTGAGACGTTTGATATCTTCCTGCTGAATAGCATGGGCGTCGAGATCAATCGCGTCACTTTTGAGTTTGACAACGACCGAGACGGCAACCAGACGCCTGGAAACACGGTCATCGTCTACGGCGACAGCAGCACAGCCGACGATATCGGCAATGCGCTGGTGCCCGTGTTGTTGACCGCCGGATTGAATCTCGCGCCCGCGCATTTGGGTCTGGGTGCCGTTGACATCGGCGGTACTTCGAATCACGGTGTCGACACGTCAAACTCGACCGTACCCAGCCATCTGCAACAAATTGGAATAGTCGGCGAACCTGCTTCGGTTGCCATCGAGTACATTCCGTCGGCCACGTTTGACGCAACGCAAATGGTCGTGGCAATCCAGCAGTCGATCAACGGCAGCGAACTCTCCGGAGCGTCCGCCACACCCGCCACTTCCGAGCGGATTTTCATTGACAATGCGGCTCGCGTCACGGGTATCGGTAACGTCTTTGACGGCACCGTTGGTAGTTCGCGATTTGTGGGCGCCATCAAGGATCAAGCCACTAATAGCTTGAAACCAAATCAGTTGTCCGGCGAGACTCAGTTCACGGTGATGTTGGGCGATGTAGTATTGGATTTTGGCGATGCTGCCGATCCGCGATATGCCACACTGTCCAGCAGCAACGGTGCGGCCCATGTGCTGGTTGACGGTCCGATTCTGGGCAGCCGCATCGACGGCGAAACAGATGGCAATCCTTCGCCAAATGCTAACGGTGACGATGGCGATGCGTTCATCGACTTGTTCCTGAGCCAGAACAGCTTGCAGGCGGTCAACGCCACCCCACCCTTCAAGGTCCAGCTACCCACAGCCATCCAGATTCCCGCCTTGGGAGCCGCATCTGGTGGCATCGCCGATGGCGACACACTGACCATCGGCGACAGCCGTCGGATCGTGACCTTCGAGTTTGACAGCGATGGTAAGATCTCGCCGTCCAACGTGGCAATCGACATGACTCAAAACAACGGAACACAAGATGCCATCGCCGATGCGATTGTGGCGGCCGTGCAAGCTGAGAGCTTCAGCATTGCGGCTAGAAACGCCGGCATCGGCCGTGTGATCCTTGGCTTGACCGCAAATGATACGTTAGATGTGTCGGGGTCACCTGTGATCACGTTGGTTGCTGGCGTGACCCGTGGCGAGACTTTTTCGATCGCGGGCAACCCGATCGGTAATCCCGTGACCTTTGAATTTGACCAAATCGGTGACGGCCAGTCAGTTCAAGCCGGGAATATCGCCATACCGTTCACGGCCTCCAGCACGATTGATCAGATTGCGGACAGCGTCGTTGCGGCTGTACGCTCGGTGATGCCGCCCACGTTGGTCGGACTGAATCCGACCAACCTAGGAAACGGTGCCGTCGATCTTGGCGGCGAGTTCGTGCACGAAGTTGATGCGAATTCGAGCAGTTTGACAGTTGCCGGCGTTGCCCCGTATGAGATTCAAACGCCAGGTGTCGGACAGGCGATGCAAGTTCCCGATGGAGTATTGCGGGTTGTGACTTCAGTGATTGGCGGTCGCGCGATTCAAGAAGGCGAACACTTTACGGTATCCAGCGGATCCGCCAAAGTGACGTTTGAATTCACCACTGACGCCACCGTGCAACCGGGACGCGTGCCACTCGACTACAGCGTGACCGACGATCAGGATGCGATCGGCACGGCGATCGTAACGGCAATTGAGAATGCCACGCTGTTGGCTCTTTCACCGACCTATCTGGGAGACGGTATTCTTGAAGTCGGTGACATTCCGTTCAGCGTCGACACCACAGCCAGTTCGATCACCGCATCGAATGTCGCGCCGTTCGTATTGCAGGCTCCGGCACTGGGCGGCTTTACGGTCTTGGATGGCGAGAAATTCACGATCCAGAAAGGCACTAACCCACCAATTGTCTTCGAATTCGACAACAATGGTATTATCGATACCGGCAATGTCCGAGTCAGTTTCACCTTTTTCAGTACACAAGATGACGTAGCCGCTGCTATCTCGCAGGCTATCCGTGGCGAAACGTCGTTGGATTTGGTAACAGAGGATCTAGGCGGTGGGGCGGTTTTGCTCCGCGAGCCAACGGCTCGAGTCGACTTGTCACAAAGTCCTGGAATCACCCAGACCGGACTTTCCGACGGCCAGGTGTTCTCAATTGACGATGGCAATCGCATCGTGACCTTCGAGCTTGATTCCAACGGGCTTAGGACGAATGGAAATCCGGCGATCGGCATCAACGACAACCACACGTTGCAAGTGCCATCTTCTGGTGGCGGGATTAACGGGATCGCTGACGGTGATCTGTTCTCGGTTCGCAACGTGGCCACGAACCAATTTGAAGTCTTTGAGTTCGACAAGAACAACGTCTTCATCGATAACGACTTGGACATGTTGCCTGACTTCCGCCTGATTCCAATTTCGGACCTTAGCACGCGGGAGCAAGTGGCGACACAGATCGTGGTTGCCCTCGAAAACGCCGGACTGGGTGTCGCGCCCAGAGACCTTGGCGCCGGCGTCGTCGTGCTGGAAGGCACAACACCTGACATCACGCTGGACACAACTGGTACTCCGAACCTCAGTAACGGAACTCAAGCTCGTACGCTGGATGAAATCTCGCTGGCCGTCGTGGAGGCGATGCAGTCCTCTCCTCTCGTTCCAGCCGTCAACCCAAGGTATCTGGACAACGGCGTCATCGATCCAGGCCAATCCGCCAATCATGAGATATCGACCAGCCACTCCAACATCGACATCTTTGGTGACCCCGGTGCTGTCATCGACGGCCAGACGTTGATTGTCAGCGACGGTGGAACGGTCAGGACGTTTGAATTTGATTTCGACGGAAGTATCGCGGCCGGGAATGTGCCAATCGATCTGGACTACAACTTCACCATTCAAGTGCCGGCAGCCGGTGGTGGCGGCGGTGGAATTCAAGATGGCGATCGATTTGCCGTCCGCTCTGGACCTGGCTTGGTCGACACAATCTTCGAATTTGATTCCAACGGCGTTCCCGATGGCGGAGCCACGATTATCAGTTTCACGGAACTCGACAATCAGGATCTGATGGCCGATCATATCCGCGATGCGTTGGTGAGTCTGCAAGCCAGCAACCTCGGAAATGGCCGAGTGCTTCTCAACTTGGACGGGACGCTGCCGGAAAATCGAGTCGATACGTCCGGTTCGCAGACCCTATCTCACTTCCTTAATGATGATGTGGGCAAAGTAGTTTTTGATGCCATCCAGAATGCGTTCGGGCCTGATATAACAGTCACCAACTTGAAGAGCGATGGCCGTATCCACATTGACGGCGGCGCCAGTCACAACGTGGATTTATCGTCGAGCAGCCTATTCAGCCCTGGTCGACTTCCCGCTGAACTGCTGGCACTGGGAGGGACGAACATCGTCGACGGTGATTCGTTTGTCGTGGGTGACGGCAATCGGACCGTGACCTTCGAATTCGATCAAACCTCGCTTCGCAACGGCGTAACGCAAGGCAGCGTTGCGATACCCTTTGCCAAAGCGCCGGAGGTGCCGACTAGCGCTAAAGACGTTGCTAAGGCGATCGTCACCGCCATCGATTCGCAGAACCTATCGATCACTGCCACGGCTTTGGCCGATGACGGAACCCATCCGGATGGCCTGATCCACCTTGATGGCGATGATGAAGACGGCGTGTCGTTCTCCGGCGGACTGATCCAAGGCACCGAAACGGAAGTTACCGTTACAGCATCCGCCCCCGCCCTCCTGGATGCCTGGATCGACTTCAACCAGGACGGAGATTTCAACGACGCAAACGAGCAGGTGTTCTATAGCCGACCTCTGGCAGCTGGCGCCAACATTTTGAGCTTTGTTACTCCCACCAGCGTACCGCTAGGAAGTAGCACGGCTCGATTCCGGCTAAGCAGCCTGGGCGGATTGCGCCCCACCGGCTTGGCCGCGGACGGTGAAGTCGAAGATTACTCGATCGGGATTATTACCAACGAACCACCATCGGTCGCCAATCCGATCGGAACCCAGAACGTCAACGAGGATGCTCCCGACACTGTCATCGATCTCTCGAACGTGTTCGCGGATCTTGACATCGGCAACGGCAACGGCGATCATCTGCGACTTCGCGTCACGGACAACACCAACCCGATGCTGGTGAATACCTCATTAGCGCAGACCGGGACGCTTCTGACTTTGGATTATCTTGATCACCAAAACGGTAGCTCCGATATCACAATCGAAGCGACTGACCAGGGTGGCGAAACGGCAAGCGCGACGTTCCGCGTGAATGTCGCGCCGGTGAATGACGCACCTTTCGTCGTCGCACCATTCGGTTCGCTCACAGTCAACGAAGACGCTCCTGACATGATCGTCGACATGTCAACCGCATTCGACGATGTCGACATCTTGACCAACAGCGACTTCCTGACGTTTTCCATGTTGGCTAACGACAACCCGACTCTGGTGGTGGCCACGCCAGTTGATGCCTCGCCGGCCATCGATACGATGTTGCTTCTGGAGTTCCAAGGTGATCAAAACGGCATTGCCAACATTACGGTTCAAGCCAGGGACCAGAACAATGCGACTGTGACGGACACTTTGGTCGTCATTGTGAATGCCGTCAACGACGCGCCGACTCCAACCGACGATTCGACGGACACCACCGAAGACAATCCGATCACGAGCCTCAATATTCTGAACAACGACACCGATCCCGACGGCGATACGTTGACCATCGTCGGCATTAATGGCACCAACAATCTGATGGGATTCAGTGCCAATGGTGCCGCCGTAACGCTGGATGCCAATGGTGACCTGCAATATGACCCGCGAGTCGCGGCCGCCTTACAAGCCCTGTCAGTCAACGAAACACTTGACGATACGTTCACATACTCAGTTGGTGATGGTGCCTTGCAGGCTGAGGCAACCGTTACCATTACCGTCACTGGGATAAACGATGGGCCGGTCGCGATGAACGATCAGGCCACAACCGACAAGGACCTGACGACCGACATTTCTGTCTTGAACAACGACACGGATGCCGAGGGTGACAGCTTGTTCGTGACCCGCATCGAAAGCTCAGTTGCCACAGTGGGGCAACCTGTCCAGCTTACGTCGGGTGCTCTAGTCACGCTCAATGCGGACAACAGTGTGACGTACGATCCCAACAGTCGCTTCGACAGTTTGAACTCGGGTGAATCTACGATCGATACGTTCACCTACACGATCGACGACGGTAACAACGTACCTGCAACGGCTGTGGTGACGGTTACGATTCTTGGCCCCAATACACCGCCGATTGCCGTCGATGATACGTCATCGACCGACGAAGAAACGTCGATCACTATTAATGTGCTTGCCAATGACTCGGATCCTGACGGCCAAGCTATCAACCTGGCGAGCATCGACACCACCAACACCCTGGGCGGCGTGTTAATCAACGGAAACACTGTCCTCTATGACCCGAATGACCAATTCGAGGCTTTGGGAATTGGCGAGACCGCAACCGACAAATTCACTTACACGGTGACCGACACCCAAGGCGGAGAATCGGTTGCAGCAACCGTCACCGTAGAGATTCGTGGTGTGAATGATCCGCCAATCGGTGTGGCTGACGGATACAATGTGATCCAAGGTTCGCGATTGACAGTAACCGACCAAGATGGAACCTCGACTCCGACGAACATCTTGGACAATGGCCTGCTTGTCAACGACATCGATATCGATGGGGACACGCTAAACGCCATCAAGCTGGCTGATCCACAAAATGGTACCGTGGTAATCAACTTGGACGGCACTTTCGTCTATACGCACGATGGCGGACCGTCAACTTCGGATACGTTTACTTACGAGGTGAACGACGGGAACGGCGGGGCAGATACTGTCACCGTCGCGTTGACCATCGTGCCACGGCCGCCGTCCGTCTGGCAGAATCCGAGCAACCGTTTTGATGTCAACGACGATGGCTTCTGCACGCCAATTGACGCTTTGCTGGTCATCAATCGTCTGAACACTATCGGTCCCGGCGAGCTGCCCAATCCGGCCATTCCGCCAAACGCGCCACCGCCGTTCTATGATGTCAACGGCGACGGATTGGTCACCAGCATCGATGTGCTGCAAGTGATCAACAAACTGAATGCGCAAGCTGGCGGAGAAGGCGAGGCGAGTTCGAATCTTAGCTTGCTGGCCGAAGGGGAAGGGAACCAGATTCTTGCGTCGCCCACCAACAGCTCGTACTACGGTGCTGCCCTTTGGAGCCACTTGACACAAGATCAACGGGCCAACCCCACGCTGCAGCAAGGAGCTTCCTCATCGCTCGAAGACGTGCGTTCCGCCTCCGAGAAATCCCTGGCCACAACGGTACGGTCACATCAACAGGCCGTCGCCATCGACCAACTTTTTGCCCACGGCGCAATCATCGAATTGGATCGTCATGAATTGGACGACGCCAATGGTGAAGACTTCAATGCGGACGTGGAAGCATTGTTCGGCGACCCATTCGACCTGGGTCTGAACGAATGATGTCAAATCTTCAGCGACGGGCACTGACCGCAGGTTGGTCGGGGAGCGGGGTGCCACAACCGAGCGATAGCTCGCGTCGGTCCGAGGCACAGCCTCGCTAGACCAACTCGCGGATCGGCTCGTTGTGACCAACCAAGTACTGTGGCCGACCATTCGGATCGACCAGCAGCGGCTTGGATACGTCGATGCCCAGATTGTAATACAAGGTCGCAAAGACCTCTTGAAGATGCACGGGGCGTTCGGCCACGCGCTCCGCATTCTCTGATGAAGTGCCAATCGCCTGGCCAAGACGCATCCCGCCGCCTGCCAAAAATCCCATGGCGAGTTGCAGCCAGTGATCGCGTCCGGCACCCTTGTTGACGCGCGGTGTCCGGCCAAATTCACCCCACATGACCACTGTGACGTCGTCGGCCATGCCTCGCGAATCGAGATCGTCAAGCAATGCGCTCAAGGCTCGGTCGAGTTTTGGCAGCTGCTTGCGCAAGTGACCAAAGTTGTTGCCATGCGTGTCCCAGCTTCCCCAGCTGAACGACACGGTGCGAACACCCACTTCGACCAACCGCCGGGCAGTCAAGAACATCTTGCCATCATTGTTGCCGTATCGTTCGCGGACCTTCGCATCTTCTTTGTTCAGGTCCAAGGCGTCGGCGACTCTTCCCGAAGTGACGACATCAACCGCTCGCTGCGTATAAGAATCCAGAGCATCCATCTGGCCCGTATGATCCATCTCGCGGCACAATTGATCCAGGTTGCCAAGTAATGTGGTTCGTGAATCCAAGCGGTCTGCCGTCATGGTGCCGTTCAGTCTTAGATCGCCACCCTGTGGTTTGTAAGGTTTGTAGATGGGCCCCAGATAGCCCGGATAGCTGCCGTTGTAGCCAATGAACGGCGGCGCGCTACTGCTGGTGGGACCGAGTAGTCGCGCGGCGACGCTGCCAATAGACGGGCGTCCGCCAACGTTCTGCAGGTCTTTGCGAGAAAACCCCGTCTGCGTGTGGAAATCTGAATGGTCGCTGATCATGCCCACCAATGATCGCAGCACCGCAAAACGATCGGCCATCGTCGCCAACTGCGGGAAATGCTCGCAAATGTCCAGACCAGGCACGTTCGTATTGATGGGCGAGAATTCGCCACGGTACTCTTTTGGTGCGTTTGGTTTGAGATCGAACATGTCCGGGTGCGAAGGACCACCACTCAAGTGAATGTTAATCAACGCCTTGTCGGAAGACCCGATGCCGGCTTGCGCTTCGGCGCGGAACAGATTCGCCAACGTCAGGCCACCAATCCCCGTGGCACCTGCTTGCAGGAAACTCCGTCGCGAAACGCCGTCACAGAAGCGGTTTTTTTTGCCCGACCAGATCGTAAACATATTCCACCTCTTTGCATGAGAGCTTCTGACGTTTGGCGGTGCCACGATCCTGCAACGCCGACACTTCATCCGTCATTTGTAGCCCAATTGCACGGCATAAATCAATATAGATCGATACGTTCTCGGGTAATTCTTTCCGTGCTCCAGCCGGACGTCGCGGCAGCGTAGTCACTCGCCGTTGGGGCGTTTGTGCCAGTTGAAGTCGGTCCTGCACGCGACTCAAACTGGGCAGCTTCCTGACCCGGGAGGCCGATTATACCCCCACTTGGGTGCGGCGTTTGACGGATTCGGTCTGTTTGTGGCAGAGGTGGATGGCGTCCCGCGCAAGCTCGCCCGAGAGAATCGGCGAGGGTGCATTCGCCTCCAAGGAGCGGACGACTTCTTCGATCTCCGCCACGAATGCGCCAACGGGATCTCCGTCCCCCAAGTCCGGCCTGAGCACCATTGCCTCCGGTTCGGACGCATCGGCTGGCAGAATCTTCAAAGGCATCAGTTCGGCGGCGTCCTTGAAGGCGGCAAAGTCAAAATGCAGCGTGGCTTTTTCGAAATGAAGTTCGTAGGCATGGGTAAAATCCCGGCCTTGCTGGTTGATCACGCCACTGGTCGCCGTCACGGCAAGTTGCGGGTCACTGAAGCCGAACAATGTCGAACAGTGTTCAACAACGTCCCCGCGCAGCCGTCCTTGGCTGAACAGCGTCGTTGGCATACCAAACATCATGCGGATAAAGTGCGCATCGTGGACATGCAGGTCCACTAGTGGACCTCCCACACGATCAGCATCAAAGAAATCATCCAACCACGACGGATCTGCGATTACGCGTTTGAAATTACCGCCGACCAAACGACCATACTCGCCACTTTCCGCCACCTTCCTCGCGAAAGCATATTCCGGAAAAAATGGCAACACGTGGCCAACAAGGATTTGCTTTCCTACGCGCTCGGCGGTTGCCACCATCCGATCGCAATCCGCGCTCAAGAGGGCCATCGGTTTTTCGCAGAGAACATGTTTACCGGCCTCCAACGCGCGAATAGAAAGATCAGCGTGCAGGTGTGGCGGTAAGCAATTGTCAATCAAGTCAATCTCTGTGTCTTCCAGCAGTTCGTCAAGATTGGAATTGGTCTTAATGCCATTCAGATCGACCTGTCGGCCCGGTGGTCCGAAGTTGCCTTGGATGCCCGTCCAATCGCCGGCCAGCTTTTTTGGACTCCGCGATGCGATCGCAGTGATCCGCGCGGACTCGACTTTTTCGTAGGCCAAATAGTGGATCCAACCCATAAAGCCGATACCTGCGACGCCGACGTTGATCATCTTGATTTCCTCGCCTGGAAGTTGGTTCTTAAGTGGTTACGCAATGTCCGTGGGAATCAGCCGAGCCGTTCGAGACGTTCAAATGCGTCGTCCCAGGGAGCCGAATCCCCTGGCGTGTACTCATCAACCGGGAAGCTAGCTCGGATGACTTTGCGGGCCTCTGACACGGAACTTACCTCATCGTCGGCCAAAACCTGCATCATGAGGTTTCCGATGGCTGTCGCTTCGACCGGGCCCGCCAATACCTTCCGCTGACACGCGTCGGCGGTCATCTGGCACAACAGCTGATTCCGAGTTCCGCCACCGACGATATGGACCGTATTGATCGGCGAACCGACTAGTTGTTCGGTCCATCCCAACACCATGCGATACCGCATTGCCAGGCTCTCCAAAGCGCAGCGTACGACAGCTGCATCGCTATCCGGCACCGGTTCACCCGTATCCGCACAGGCCCGCCGCAACGCTGTTGGCATATCCTGAGGTGCAACGAACTCTGTGCGATCTGGTGCCACCAGGCTGGCCAACGGCGTGGCGCTGCCGGCCAACTGCACGATTTCTTCCCACGTCCGCGAAACACCTTGGCGCTCCCAGGCACGCTGACACTCCTGCAGCAGCCAGAGCCCGGCAATGTTCTTCAGCAACCTCGTCGTGCCACCGATGCCACCTTCGTTGGTGAAGTTCAACTCGCGGCAGCGGTCGTTTATCACGGGGGCCTGCGTTTCGGCACCCATCAACGACCACGTACCACTGCTGATGTAACACCAATCAGCGCTTGTACCTGGTTGGCTGGTCGCCGGAACCGCCATTACCGCGCTGGCCGTGTCGTGGGTTCCAGGCAAGATAACGCGAACATCGCTCAGCCCCGTCGCTTCGGCCACCGCTGCGCGCAAGGTACCCAGATCGGTACCTGGGTGGACCATCTCGCCAAGCATTCGGGTCGGGATGTCGAAGCGTTGCAGTAGCTCCGTTGACCATGTCTGCGTCGTCGCGTTGCAAAACTGCGTCGTGGACGCGTTCGTGAATTCGTTCGCCTTGTTACCGGTCAACAGCCAATGAAACAGGTCCGGTATCATCAAGAATGATTCGGCAAGGTCCAGCAAAGACGGGTTCTCTTGCCTCATCGCCAACAACTGGTACAGGGTGTTCAGTTCCATGAACTGCAGGCCAGTCTCCGCAAAGATCTCTTCGCGACTGACCACCTGCAGTGCCTTCTCCAACTGGCCGTGCGTCCGACGGTCGCGATAATGTCGAGGGTTGCCAAGCAGTTCGTCACCGGGTCCCAGCAACCCGTAGTCGACTCCCCAGGTATCAACACCAACACTGGCCACACGACCTGGATAGGTCATCGCAGCTTTCCGCAAGCCATCCTGCAAATGGCCCCACAGGGCAAGCACGTCCCAGTAGAGGCGATCGTTGGCCAGAAAACCGCCGTTGGTAAATCGGTGCACCTCTTGCAGGGCGAGCCGGCGGCCATCGAACAAACCAGCGACGACCCGGCCGCTCGATGCGCCTATGTCCACCGCCAGATACACCTTTTCCCTGCCAGCCATATGTCCTGCTCAAGCAGCGCTGGAACCAACATGCCACCTCGACCCTGGTTCGGCCGACCAAGGGGGCAATGTGACTTGCTGGCGATGACGCGTCAACCCACAGTCAGGTTTCGAGTTTGCGGCCAAGCAGACCGCGGAGGAGGACCACCGATGCCGAATTCGAAAACAAGCTGAAACTGGGCGTGCACGTCATAAGTCATGCTGTCAACAGCCGTTACGTTCTTTCATTTGGGGAAGCAAGACCGATCCAATCGCTGCAAACTGAAGAAACAGACCCCGCAAAACCGATGATTAGGTAGTTGTGTCGATACTTGACTTTGATGATGAACATTAATATCATTCAGCAAGTGAAGTGAAAGTGCCGGCGAGTAGTTGATGCCAATCGAATCGACGTGAGTTTTGGCCAAAAGCGAAATTGGTTGCTGACGATGACCACAATCGAAGTGATAGCCCCCTCGGCCCATCCCCGCGCCGACCGACCAGCAGCAGGCACCATGGAATCCCTCAAGCCCACTGCCGATCTGCTGGAGGAACTCGAGCGTTGCAGCGGGGAATTGGAAGCAGCGACTCCACAAGAGATTCTCCGCTGGGCAGCCGATCGTTTCGCGCCTCGTTTTACGATGGCCACTGCGTTTGGTCCGGAAGGCATGGTGTTGATTCACATGCTTGCCGAAGTCGCGCCGGAGACACCAATCTTTAACCTTGAAACTGGCTACCAGTTCAAGGAAACGCTCGAATTGCGAGAGGAGGTTTTGCGTCGGTACGGCATCGAGGTCGAACTTAAGCGACCCGAGCTAACCGTCCAACAGTTCGAGGCAAGGCATGGTGGACCGCTGTACTTGACCAATCCGGATCAATGCTGTTTTGATCGCAAGATCAAGTTGCTCAATGCGGCAACGGTTGGCATGCGTGCCTGGACGAGTGCGATTCGCCGCGATCAGAGTGCCGATCGTGCGCGAGCGCCGATTGTGGGCTGGGACAAGAAGTTCAAGTTGGTAAAGGTCAGCCCATTGGCCAACTGGACGAAGAAAGAAGTCTGGAAGACGATCGCCGATCACAACATTCCGTATAACCCGCTGCACGATCAGGGCTACACGAGCATAGGGTGCTGGCCCTGCACGCGGTCGGTGATGTTTGGTGAAGACGAACGTGCTGGTCGTTGGAGCGGAACGGCCAAGACGGAATGTGGACTGCACTCGCTTGACGACGATTGAATATGACTTCCCAGCCGCTCGTTGTTTACGACGCTTGTTCTACCGTGTTACTTCCACGAATCCGAGCTAAACCGAACCATGCATCTTTCCGCCAAGACGGAGTACGCCTGCATCGCCGTTTTGGAATTGGCCACTCGTTTCGGTACCGGGAAGCCAGTCCGCATTCGTGAAATTGCCGACCCCAACGGCATTCCATCTCGGTTTCTTGTGCAGATTCTACTGCAACTCAAGAGTGCCGGCATCGTCGGAAGCACGCGCGGTGCCGCAGGCGGCTACCAATTGATGAAGGAACCCAGCGAAATCACTTTGGCCGAAGTAATGGCGGCTAGCGAAGGCCAAATAGCAGACCCCATCAGTAGCGCTGGTCAGCAAACGCCGGCAACACGTTCGTTATTTGCCGCCTGGAACGAACTAGCGGCGGCCGAGAGAAAACTACTTGAGTCAATCAGTTTCGCACAGTTGGCCGAACACGCCACAAATCAGACCGACAACATGTACTACATTTAGAGGGTTACCTGACTGGTCTCGCGGCGTTTTCAATCAACAACTTCCGCAATCGGCGTTCGTCCTGATTGTGAATCTGTAGCAACGTCTGTTCGTGCCTCAGGTCTTTCAGTAGCAGTTCGGCTTCGAGCAATTGCAGTTGCAGCCTCTCAATCGTGGTGAACAGCCCCGGTGAACGATAGAACCGTTCGGCTTCTTTGACTCGGCGGCGCAACGAGTCGACTCGCGCTTGCGTCAATTTGATGTCCGTTCGCAAACGTCTCAGAAGCAGGGGGTAATCAACGCGTTCGTACAGCTTGAATCGCAGTCGTGCGATTTCGATGGCCCGTGTCGATCGACTAACCGAATTCTGGGGGGGCGCGCCGCGAGCGAGCGAGACGATAAGACCGGCCACCAGCAGACTGGCGACCACCAACCACCGCAGTTTGATTCGACATACAGACATGACGATCTCCGAAGGGAAAGCGGAGACGAATAGAAGAGAACACCGTATTCCAGCCTAATCCGGTTTGGGCGGAATTCAACCATGTTTCTTGGCGCGGTTAGTGTGTGTCGCACGGACGTGTGGCGTCCGCGGCGCTTTGTTTCATCAGTCCAAACAGCGAAAAGCCGCTACAGTGAATCAGCATTCGCGATTAGACGGCTTCCCAGCAGCCACTTTCGCCACTCTTGAAAATCGCCTCGATCACCTTCATGTTGGCCACGGCGTCTTCAATTGGAGTTGGGACTGGAGTGTCCTCCAGGACGGCGCGCGAAAACAGGTCGCCTTGAACGGCATATTGATTGCAAATGTCGAAGACAATCTCTTCGATCGACGCATCCGCCTGCTGATGCCAAATCTTGCACGAGCGATCCGACGGCGCGTTGAATGGGATTTCGATTTCGACTCTGCCCTTTTCCCCAAAGATGTTGACGCGCTGATACGGTGCCATCTGTGTCGAGCAAGTAAACGTGGACGTGGGACCACTGAAATCCAAGACCACGGAAGCTCGGCGATCGGTCTGAAAACTCGGATCTTGGTCAATGCTGCCAATGACGCGGGCTGGTTCAGCATCGAAGATAAACCTTGACAAAGAAATCGGATAACAGCCGATATCCATGATGCCACCTCCGCCGAGGTCCGCCATGTTTCGAATGTTGCCGGCATCGTCGTTGAAGTAGCTGAAGGCAGATTGGATCGTCAGCAGCTGACCGATACCACCGTCGTTGACGATCTGCCGAGCCCGTTGCCATTGCGGATGATGGCGATACATGAATGCTTCCATCAGTTTCAAGGACGGATGCTGCTTGCCCGCATCGACTAACTGCTGACCTTCCGCGGACGACAGGCCAATTGGTTTTTCACACAAAACGTGCTTGCCAGCTTCCAATGCGCGGATTGACCATGCGACGTGCAGGTGATTGGGCAGCGGATTGTAGATGGCATCGATTTCCGGATCTGCCAGAATCTCTTCATAGCTGCCGTAGGCCTTTGGAATGCCCAGCCGTTTTGCGACTTCCACGGCAGTCTCGACCGAGCGAGACGAGATCGCCGCGATCTCGCACAACTCGCCCTGTTGCATCGCCGGAATAACTTTTTCGGTGCCGATCTTTGCCGTGCTCAGAATTCCCCATCGTATGCCCGCCATGATGTAGGTTCCGTCTCTTGCTGCGAAGGTGTGACTGTTCGCACGGACACTCCGTGCAGACAGCGATCATCTTAGCGAGCTTGCAACATGGCGCAAACCAGTTGTCACATGGCAGACGCTCGGAAGATGAACCGGGAATTCCACGGATCAAACTCCGACTGGAACTGCCCAGTGGCCGCCGTCCCGATAGGTCCGGCCGAGCATTTCACCGGCTTGTTTGTCATCCATGACCGATTCCTGCTGCGGATCGATACGTACCGACCTTCCCAGACGCGTGGCGATGTTGCCCAGATGGCAGAGCGAAGCCGAAAGATGACCGGTTTCGATCTCGGCTCGCGGCTTGTCATCTCCACGAATCGAGTCGATGAAGTTTTGAAAGTGGCCGGTCAATTGGGGCCGATTGTCCGACACGGGTTGTGGTCGGTTCTGCGCGTCGAAGAGTTTCAGAATGCCTCGCTTGCTCAGCAGTAGCCAGCCGTCGGTGCCATAGAATGCGTTGCCATTATCGATCCCTTCTAGGCCATACCGCGACCACAACCGCATTTCGAACACCAGCTGTTTGCGCCGCACCTCCTGCCCGTCGCCAGGATAGTCGAAGGCCACGTATTGCGTGTCAGGAAACTGCTGATCGTCGTCAGACGCCAGCTTGCCGCCAATTGCGGCGACGGTGCTCGGATGGGTCTCGACACCCAACCCCCACCGCGCGATGTCCAATTCATGAACGCCGTCGTTGCCCATGTCACCGGTCCCGAAGGCATACCACCAATGCCACGTGTAGTGATGTCGATTGGACTGGAAAGGCACCATCGGTGCCGGGCCGACCCACGTATCGTAGTCGAATCCGGATGGCGGGTCGGTTGGCTGGGCATGGCCGATTTCACCGCGACGCTGCACGTTCCAGGCCTTGGCCATCAGCACGTCGCCGATGGCACCCTCACGCAGCATCTCAATGGCCTGCACGATCAGATCATGTGAGCGGCTTTGTGTGCCATGCTGAACGACACGCTGGTTACGCCGCGCCGCCTCAACCAACAATCGACCTTCACGCAGATTGTGAGAACAAGGCTTTTCAACATAGACGTGCTTTCCAGCTTCAGCGGCCAAGATCGAGGCGGGTGCGTGCCAGTGATCCGGCGTTGCCACGACCACGGCGTCGATGGACTTGTCATCCAGAGCCCGACGGAAATCGCCGAGTGGCTGTGGCTGGTTCGAAAGCGCTTTCACGACATTGGCGGCACGGCTGGCGTCCGGGTCGCTGACGTAGCCGATATCGACGTTGGTGAGTCGCGCAAAGTCGCGAATGATACCCGTCCCTCGACCTCCGCACCCGATCAGCGCCAGGCGAGTCCGCTGGTTGGCACCGTGGGCGCGTTGTACCGACAACGCGGTGGCGACCGTGGCGGTTGTCGCGCCCAAGGCGGTTGTCTTGAGAAAGTCCCGGCGGTCCGTTGAAGACATTGTGTTTCTCCCGAAGACCTGGCCAATCTCTTGCGCAGATGGGACCAAGTCTTTTTCATCTCGTTCCAACAGATTTTTACGTTATGGGTTTGGCGTCCGAGGGCCACGCTACCCACGCGACGGCCACTACTCAGATCTCGATCTTCCAAGCTGACTGGCCACCAGTAAACACCATTGCCAGGACGCAGGCAACAAGGATTTCGGTGGCAACCGGCGTCGAGCTCGGGCAAGAGTAGTGCCCAGTGGCCGTTGCGGAACGGCCGGAGGTTGATTACGTTGACGTTTTCCAGCGTGAATCTGCCGTGACTTATACAGGAAGGCCCTCGAAACGGAAAACAGGAGTTCACAATGTTGCCATTTCTAAGTCCCGCTCGTGCCTGGCTAGCTACCGCCGTCGTTGGTGTCATTTTCCTGGCGTCTGTGTGCCAGCAACCTTTGTGTGCCGCGGAAACGGACAGGCCGAGCTCTTCGACCTCGCCAAACGAACCTCATCCGCTCGACGAAGCGATGAAACTGGCGCGAGCCTGTGTGGAAGAAATTGAGAACAATGTCGACGACTATACGGCGACAATCGTGAAGCGTGAACGCGTCAATGACAAGCTTGGCGACATTCAGTATATGTTCGCCAAGATTCGCAATCGCAAGACGAAAGATGACGAACTCCAGACGCCGTTCGGGGTCTACATGCGGTTCCTCAAACCGGCCTCTGTCAAAGGGCGCGAAGTGATTTGGGTCGAGAACCAGAATGACGGTAAGATCGTCGCGCACGAGGCCGGGATCTTGGGAGTGCTGACCGTTTACCTGAAGCCGGAAGGGACGGTAGCCATGATCGGGCAACGGTATCCGATTACGAAGATCGGCTTACAAAGGCTGGTGGAAGAGCTCATTGAAAAAGGCGAAGGACAGCGCAAGTTCGGCGAATGCGAAGTGAAATTCATTAAGAATGCCAAGATCAACAAACGTAAGTGCACAATGATCCAAGTCGAACATCCACGACGGCGAGAGCACTTCGATTTTTATCGGGCGAGGATCTTCATCGATGACGAATTGAATCTGCCCATCCGCTACGCGGCCTGGAGTTGGCCGGAGACTCCCGGTGGCGACCCAGTGTTGTTGGAGGAATATACCTACGTCAACTTGGAACTTAATGTGGGGTTGAAGGACAGTGACTTCAATCCAGACAACTCGGACTACAACTACCCGTAGGAATGCCGGAATGAACCGCCTGTTGTTCGTGTTGTTATATCTGTTGGTTGCTGCGTAACCGTTCACGGAGTTACGTTCAATAGGCTTGGGGCCGGTTGATTTTGCCGTTTGGCCCTGATGGATTTGTGAAGAAACGAAAAGAAGTTGCGG
>NYXM01000059.1 GCA_002685655.1 Planctomycetaceae bacterium | reverse complement strand
TCACTTGGCAGCGATTCCCAGCGAGCATTCTTCCGCACTGTTGAGATTCCCAGATGCGTCGAACTCCAGCGGGCGTGGGTCTGCCAACAGTTCGAGATCTCCCCGCTCCCGTATTTCGTTCAAGTACGCAGCGGAACACTCCACTTCGGCCAATTCCAAGGTATTTCGAATCCACATTACTTTGGCATTTTCTGGCTCCGTCAAACCGATCTGTGTCAAAACTCGATCCAGCAGCTCTTGATCGCTGACGAAGTGAACGGGCGTCATCGCCGCGGTCGCGTGTCCTCCCGTGAGGCAATTGGTCAGTGTCGCTTGCTGGTCGACCGATGCGATAGCGCGGGTCAAGGCGAACTCAGCCAAGCCGATTCCCGTCGCATTGCCATGTGTCTCCTTGGTCAATCCCCGGATCGCGATGTAGCGGACTTTTGGGAACTCGTCTTCGCGCGCAATGTGATCCCGATACTTGCGTCCTACAATGTTGGTGTCCATGCCGGTCCCGCTTATATTTTTGCCGATCTCGTCGATCAACAAGAGATCCGCCGTCTTGAACGGCAGTCGCGGCATCCACTGCTTGGCCTCGACCAAGAGCTCTTTCTCACGTTCTTCAAAATCCCTCGGCGCCACGGCGGCGATCTTGGCCGTTTCATCATAGCCATTTTCGATAATCGCCAGACCAGCAGCGATTCGACATTTGGACAGGACTTCGCGGGCGACGCTGCGCACAATCTGGCCGAAACTGTTGTCCTTGATGGCGCGATGATACACCTTTGCGCCGGCGTGTTTCCCTAACCCGATCAACATCATCTTCATCAGGCCGCTTTCGATGTCCCCCGTGAAGCCGGTATGAGGTTTGACACGACCACACACAATCACGTGATCCGCGGTGAAGGCATGTCTGTCGAAATGCACGGGAAATCCTTCTTCGGCTTCACAAACGACTTCGGTTTCCATGCTGGCGCGAATGGGACATCCGCAATACGATTCGGTAATTCCGTAGCATTCAATAATCTTTCGTTGACCTTCCGCAGTGCCGCCGCCGTGACTGCCCATCGCGGGGACGATAAAGGGCTCCGCTCCAATCGCTCTGAGGTGATCGACGGCGGCCTTGATGATCAGGTGGATGTTGGCGATACCTCGGCTACCTGCTGTGATCGCGACCGACTGACCCGGCTGAATCGTCTTGGACAGTTCCAATTGCGACAGTTGCGCATCCACCGCAGCCGGGATGTCGTCTACACGCGGCCGCTCGAAAGTCTGACGAACGCGGAACATGAGTGGGTATGAGGACATGCGGTTCGGCTCCGAGTTTTCCTGGCGGGCAGCGTTGGTGGAGTGAAATACGAGTTCGTGAAACGAACTTGATTGTAACGCGAAAACCCAGGTCGTGCGAAGTGCTCCAGGCGCTCCAGTAGGATCACGCCCGTCGGCTCATATATCGCAACATCCCGACCAGCGAGGTCAGAATCGTCTGTAAGGTGACAGCCAGATAGGTCAATGTGGCGGCGTTGATGATGTGTAAGACCGCCCGAAGATCTTCATCGGCCACGATATCCAGTTCCAGCAACCGCTGCTTCGCACGCCGACTAGCGTTGAGCTCGCCAGGCAGATTCGCGATCTGAAAGAAGACAGCGCCGCAGAACACGCAGGCACCCAACCAAATCAGCGGTCGAAATCCTACGCCCAGTATCATTAAAATGATCCCTGCGCCGCTGCCGAAGCTGGCTGCGATTCCAGCCAGACCGAGAATTCTGACTCGAAAGTCCCCAGCGGCATGCTGCAACGCGTGCCCTGCTTCGTGCGCCGCAGTTCCCACAGCTGCCAGCGATCGCCCGTGATAGACCGGGCCGCTCAGTCGTAGGACTCGGTGGAGCGGCTCGTAGTGATCGCTCAACGAGCCTGGTACTTGTTCGATAGCCACGTCTTCCAGCCCGGCGTCGTCGAGCACCTTGCGAGCCGCCGCAAAGCCGCTCATCCGCGCCGGCAGTCGTTGCGTCTGCCGCATTGTCAGGCGGATTACGACTTGCGCGGACACAGCCATCAAGACGGCGACGACCGTCGCCAGCAAGATCAGCGATTCAAATGGAATTCCCACAGCGTTGATCGTCTCTGGCAGCAATACGAGTTGCTGCTTACGCGATAAGACCGTATACGACGTCGCCATAGATATCGGTCAGGCGAAAATCGCGACCGGCGTAGCGATAGGTCAGTTGCGTGTGGTCCAGACCCAGCAGATGCAACATGGTGGCGTGTAGATCGTGAACATGGACCTTGTCCGCCACAGCGTAATAGCCGTAGTCGTCAGTCTGGCCGTAGGTTATCCCGCCCTTGATACCGCCGCCGGCGAGCCACATCGAATACCCTTGCGGATTGTGATCGCGGCCATCGTTGCCTTGTGCAACGGGCGTACGGCCGAACTCGCCGCCCCACAAGACTAACGTGTCGTCAAGCAGCCCTCTGGTTTTCAAGTCGGACAGCAGTGCAGCGATTGGCTGATCTACTTCGAAAGCGTTCTTGGTGTGGTCCTTCTTCAAATTGCCGTGTTGATCCCACTTATAACTGTGCGTGCACTGCACAAAACGGACGCCTTGTTCTATGAACCGCCGAGCCATCAAACACTGCCGGCCAAAATTGGCTGTCTTGCCGTTGTCCAGCCCATATTGCTTTCTGGTGGCGGCCGATTCGTTGCCAATGTCCTGCAACTGTGGTGCCGTCGCTTGCATACGAAAGGCAAGTTCGAAGGAATTGATGCGGGCTTCCAGCACGGCGTCAGGACCCGTTTCAGACAAACGGACCAGGTTCATTTCTTTTAACAAGTCCAGTTCGAACCGCTGCAACTCCACGGGCGTGCCGGCTGCATTTTCAATAAAGGGGATCTTGGCCTTGTCAGAAGGGATGCTGGCGTTGCCCAACGGCACACCTTGAAAGTCGGCCGGTAGAAATGCCGAGCCATATGCGTTCGCACCGCCATGCGTCAACGTCGGGCATATCGTCACAAAACCGGGCAGGTCTTGATTGCCGCTCCCTAAGCCGTAGGTCACCCACGAACCAAAGCTGGGCCTGACAAACGTATCGCTGCCGGTGTGTAGTTCCAGCAGCGCGCCACCGTGGCGGGAATTCGAACAGTGCATCGAGTTGATAATACACATGTCATCGACACGATTGGCCACATGCGGGAACAGTTCGCTAACCCACGCGCCAGACTGACCATGTTGGCGGAATTCAAACGGCGATTTTAGCAAGTTGGCCGTGGCGCCCGACTGTACGCGCGGTTTGGCGAATGGGAGCGGCTTGCCATGATCGCGCTCGAGCAGCGGTTTGTAGTCGAACGTATCGACCTGCGACGGCCCACCATGCATGAAAAGGAAGATGACCTGTTTCGCCCGTGGCGCGAAATGAGGGGCCTTTTCCGTCAGCGGATGCGCTGCGGCTGTTTCTGAAAGCAATGATGCTAACGCCAGGCCACCGAATCCCGCACCGCACGTGCGCAGCATGTCACGGCGTGAAACAGCCGGTTCGAAACGATGGCAAGTGTGTCGCATCAATGCTATTCCAGGAAGATAAATTCATTGGTCGCCAGGATAACCCGACAAAAACTCTGCCACGCTCGGATCCGCCCTTCAAGCGGCTCAATGTCAGCCGCCTGGCGCATCGTGTACGCTTGAACGTAGCTGGTCGCTCGTGAGATTTCAGACGTTGTTGGCGGGCGTCCCAAGGTGCGCTGGTAGGTGACACGCACGCGCCCGGCATCGTCCCCGTCGTCAGCCGTCAGCCATTCCGCCAAAGCTCGCGTCTGCTCGGTGACAAACTTGCTGTTCATGATGAACAACGCTTGCGGTGCCACGGTAGTCGATTGTCGCCGTCCGCTCATCACGCTGGGATCAGCAAAGTCGAACGCCTGAAAGACTTCGTAGAGTGCGCTACGCACAACTGGCAGGTACAGAGACCGGCGGTTCGTCTGATAGGCGACGGGATCGACGTTGGCGGTGTTGGTGACGTACTTGCGGTTTTCCGTGGGCAAGATCGATCCGCCAATCTGTTCGTCCAACCGGCCGCTGATGGCCAACATGGCGTCACGAATTGCTTCAGCTTCAAGCCGCCGACGGTTGAACCTCCACAGCAGGCGATTCTCCGGATCGATCGCGGCGGCGTGCGCATTCCATTGAGTACTCATTTGATACGTCGCCGAGAGCAGAATCAGCCGATGCAATTCCTTCAGGGACCAGCCGGATTCGATGAACCGCGTTGCCAGCCAGTCCAACAGCTGTGGGTGTGTGGGCGTTTGGCCCAGCCGACCAAGGTTGTCGGGTGAGCGGACCAGACCTTCGCCGAAATGCCATTGCCACACGCGATTGACAATCACGCGGGCGGTCAACGGATGGTCAGCCCTGGTCATCCACCTGGCTAGCTCCAAGCGACCACTTCCGTTAGCGCTGATGGGTGTCGTGGCGTGGCGCTCAAACGCGACGGGGAAACGACGCGCTACAACACGGCCTTTGGTCAGATGGCTTCCGCGGAAGTGAATCCGGATATCTTCGGGTGTGCCATCGGACACCGCCATCGTGGTGGGCAACTTCAATTCTGCCTGTTCTTGCTCTTGTTTCTTTGCTCGGAGGGCGACCAGTTCCTGTCGAGTAGCATCGGGAAAGTGGGTCTCGATCGAACTGCTCGACTTGAACGGACCTGCGTCGTCGAACAGCACCGCGCGCAGCTGTTCCTCCAGTGGGTTGTCTTGCTCGGCATCTTGGTCCAGCAGCCCGGCGGCCCGCTTGCTGAACTGACCTGCCAATTCGTGTAGATCGAAGGTTTGGGTTGGAGTGGCAGAGATCTCGTTAAGTGCTGCCTGCCAATTCGGGCTCTCAAGACCCGCGGCAAACGCGTTCCAGACGGCCAGCGGCGAATCGGAATCCGCTGCCAATCCGTTCAAGTACCTGGTCCATTGAACGACGAATTCCGATTTCGGTGTGAAGTCGCCGGACTGCCGCTCAAGACCGCCGGCTGACGAATCGATCAACTGCGAGACTGCCACGAACATCAACTTATCGATGTGCGGAATCGGTCCGTCACGATCGAATCGGATGGTACACGGTCCCGCTGGCAAACTGCATTGTCCTTCAATGGACCAGCGCTGCGTATCCGGATACCAACTGCCAGTGACTTCGCCACAAGCCGCCGAATTGACCGACTTCCCAGCCACGGTCAATCGCGTGGGTCGTGCCTCCGCAGCGGCATAGCGAACGGCAATTGCATACGATCCTGCGCGCGAAATCGAAAACTCCAATTCACCGTGATTTGGGCCGCCGGGGCCGGCGATTACCCCGATACCCTCGCCATAGCCGTCGGCTAGTGAGACGAGATTACCTCGCTTTACAGTTTCGGCCTCGACGACAACGGCTTCGTCTGTCTCGGATGAGGCGGCAATGGCGGCGAGCCGAGTTGTTGCAGCGTCGAGTTTCCGTTGTCGTTCGGCGGCCAGCAGATAGTCGCCCAGCTGTCGCCGGTCGTCGTTGACGACTTCTAACGTCGTGCTGTTAACCAAGGTATCAATCTGCGCGATCGTGGCAGCAGCACGTTGTTGCTGCTGCTGTTGGCGCTGGATGTCCGCGGCGGAAGCCAAAGGCCGTTCCTGCCAGCGAGCCACAACGCTGAAATTCTCCATCGTCTTGGTGCTTTTGAAAATCCCGGCCAGTGCGTAATAGTCCGAGGTGAGCAGTGGATCAAACTTGTGATCGTGGCATCGCGCGCAGCCCAGCGTCAGGCCCATGAATGCCCGACCCAGCGTGTCGATCTGCTCGTCGATAATGTCCATCTGCATTTTGACCGGATCATCCTCGGCCAGCATTTTCGCGCCCAAGGTCAAAAAGCCTGTCGCGGCCAGCGCGTCCTTGCTGGCGTCGCCCGTTAGGTGAACGGCCAACAGGTCGCCAGCAATCTGTTCTCGAACGAATTGATCGAACGGTTTGTCTCGATTCAGCGCGGCCACAACATAATCGCGATAACGGTATGCATTGGCGTAAGCCAGGTTCTCATCCATGCCGTTGGAATCGGCATAGCGAGCCACGTCCAACCAATGTCTCCCCCAGCGTTGGCCATACCTGGGTGATTGCAACAGTCGATCGACGAGCCGCGCGAAGGCATCGGGCGCTTCGTCTTGCAAGAAGGCGTCAATCTCGTCCGGCGTCGGAGGCAGGCCGGTCAAGTCGAACGTAACACGCCGAATCAGTGTTCGCCGTGTTGCCCGAGGCGCGGGATGACATCCTGCTTCGTTGAGCCGTGCCAAAATGAACGCGTCCAGCGGCAACCGCGCCCAGGCATCGCGGCCGATGTCGGGAGCGACGGGCGAGGCAATCGGTTGTAAGGACCAAAAGTCTAGTTCTTCGAGCCGCAACTTGCGATCAACGTCATTTGCCGCCGGCGCCACAACCGGCGCGGGCAAACTGTCGGGCCATGGCGCGCCCATCTTGACCCAAGCGATCAAGTCCGCGATCTGTCGCGCCGGCAACTTCGTTTTGGGAGGCATTTTGAGAACCTCACCATGCCGCACCGCGCGGATGAATAAGCTCGCATCAGCGTTCTCGGGCACCAGAGCCGGACCGCGCTTGCCGCCGCGGAGGAAACCGTTCAACGAATCCAGGCGAAGGTCGCCCTCGGATTGGTCCTCGTTGTGGCAATCCAAACAGTGCTCGGACAGTACGGGGCGTACCCGTTTTTCGAAAAAGTCGTTGCCTGGTACCGCCGTTTCGTCAGCACGAACCGGCGCGGTGCCAGCGACCGTGCCAGACCACAGCAACGACCCTACATAGAGCCAGGCAGCAATTCGAGTTAGGGGAATAAGGTGGAAAGGCATTAAGGTGAGTCCGACAGGAACACTGCGGATATCGATGCATCTACGGACGTTTATACACCGAAGGCCAGCGGAATTAAAGACAATAGCCCGTTGTCACGAGCCATCGTCCCGGTGATTTACGGCAGCATCACACGTCCACCGCTGGCCACAATCGTCTGGCCCGTCATGTAACGTGACCGTTCCGAGAGCAAGAACAAGACCATTTCGGCGATATCGTCTGGTTGGCCGAGCCGACCGAGTGGTGTGTTGGCCACGAGCGATTCGCGGACTCGCGGATCCACGTCTTTGATAATTTCCGTGTCGATCAAACCTGGTGCGACTGCGTTGACACGAATGTTGTATTCGGCCACTGCCGCCGCCAGACTCTTCGTCAGCGCAGTCATTCCGGCCTTGCTGACGGAGTAGGCAATGGACATCGGTCGCGCTTGGAGCGCAGAGATCGACGACATGTTGACGATCCGACCGAACTGCCGCTGGATCATGCCCGCCTTCACTGCCCACGTCACGCGATAGCAACCTGTCAGATTGATATCCAGCGTCCGCTGCCATTGCTCGGGCGTCGTCTCTTCGTGCGAAATGAAATCGAAGATGCCAGCGTTGTTTACCAGCAGGTCGATCGGGCCCAACGCCGCTTCCACGTTGGTGACCATGCTGCTGACGGCTTCGTCCGATGTGACGTCTGCCTGACACGCGAACGCAGTGCCATCGTCGGATTCGATCCGTGCGACGAGCTGTTTGGCGGCTGAACTGCTGGAGCGATAATTGACCGCCACGCGTGCGCCTGCTTTGGCCAAGAGAAGGCAACAGGCAGCACCGATTCCCTTGGCCCCACCAGTCACCAGGGCAGTGCGACCCTCCAAGTCTCGCGTGGATTCAGGCATCGTCAAGCAACTCCTTGGAGATTTTGGTGGCGACGGTGCCAATGTCGAAATAGCCGACGGAAATCTGTCCGGCGTGCGTCAGCAAGTCATACGCCCGCCAACGGTTCCAACCGAATTCGGATTCCATCCACAAGATCAGCCAGGCGTAGGCTTGCGCGATGGAACGCTCCATCGGACAACCCGTGGCGATTGTCATGATCTCATCGGGCGATTCGATCCGTGGCGCCGGGATCGTCTTGTTCTTGATCAACTCGACCCGCAGCGTTGTGTGCGATGCCATTTCGAGGCCGCTGGCCGACAGTTCACCGTGACCCATCGTGGCGTGCGCGTCGCCTAGATACAAATAGGCACCCTCGACAAAGATCGGCAAGTACACGGTGTTGCCGGGCGCCGTTTCAATGATGTCCATATTGCCACCGTGTGGTCCGGCGGGACCTGTGGTGGGAACGCCAGTTCCAGGTGCCGTGCCGATGCAGCCAAGCATCGGTCGGTAGGGAAGTGTGATCATGTCGCTCCAGAATACTCTGCCATCCTGGATTGGGCAGATGTGCGTGCCGTGCGGACAATCATCGCCGAGCCATTGGGTCAGCTGTTTGGGATCGCTGGTCCGCGTTGCGCATTGGTCGAGTGCAGGGGCGATCTCCAGAATGTGAACCGCTAGCGTGTCGCCCGGTTCGGCATCTTCGATAAAGATCGGTCCCGTCTGCGGATTGCCGAACGGCTTTCTTGACTTGTCGCGACGATCCTCGTTCACTCGAATCTGTCCCGAGAAGGCGTCCTCCGTTTCGACTAATACGGTTTCGCCCGAACTGATGGTTAAGCGCGGTTGATTGTGCCGACTGAATTCGTAATACAGTGGGCCGAGTGGAATTCGTTTCATGATTTAATGACCGGAGAAATGGTAGATGCTAAGCAGTGAACATCGTGGCGCTGGACGGCGACAGAAACAAGCCCCGCAAACTGGTTGTCCTGGTTGTGCCCGGGTCTGGCTGGTTGTGGCAGGGTCCCGGTCGCGGCAGAATCCCCAGTTGTGGCCGGGTCCCCCCACCGACCATGCGTCGCGACCGAAGGTCTCCCTTTCTGAGCGCTGGCTGAAGACAATCCGGTTGCGGAGTGGAGACCTTCGGTCGGCGTCGTGTCTCGGTCGGGAGACCGGGGCACAGCAGTGGACCGGGACACAACAAGGAGACCGGCGCACTGAGTTGCCCAGGCTAGGTCACGGCGCACCGTAATGTCTCACCCTTCAAACCGGCCAACAGGTTGTCGGCCGCAATTTCCGCCATGCCATTGCGGCTGGAGATTGTCGCACTGGCCGCATGTGGGGCGATGACACAGTTGGACACCGACAGTAGCGGGTCATCCATCAAAATCGGTTCGGGATCAGTGACATCCAGTCCCGCAGCGAAGATCTGACCTGATGTCAGGGCAGCATAAAGATCCGCCTGGTTGTGAATCGGCCCGCGAGCACTATTGACGAAGACCGCCGTCGGCTTCATCTTGCCAAACGTCTCGGCGTTGAACATACCCTGAGTCGTCTCGTTCAAGTCTGTGTGAACGGACACAAAATCAGACTCGGCCAGCAACGTTTCGAAGTCAACCCGACGAGCACGAAACTCGGATTCCGCGTTCTTGTTTTGGTAGTTGTCATGATACAGGACCTGCATACCCCAGCCGCCATAACATCGTTTGGCCATCGCCATGCCGATGCGTCCCATGCCGACGATGCCGATGGTCCGTCCGATCAAGTCGACTCCGATATGCCCCAGCGGTTCCCACGTTTTCCAATTCCCGGCGCGGACATAGTCCTGGCATTCGACGATTCGGCGCGCGGCCGAAATCAACAGTGAAAAAGCCATATCCGCCGTGGCGTCGGTCAGCACATCAGGCGTATTACCAACACGGATGCCGCGCTGCGTCGCCTCGGCGATATCGATGTTGTTGTAGCCGACAGCAAAGTTGCTGATCACTTTGAGCTGTGGTCCGGCGGCGTCCATGAATTCCGCATCGACCTTTTCGGTCAACAACGTCAGCACGCCTTGGCAACCAGCGATCCGGTTGAGCAATTCGTCTCGGGAAGGTGGCAGCGGTTCTCTCCAAACGTCGGCGTCACACGCCGCAACGACACGATCGAGCCCAGCGGCAGGAATTTCACGGGTCACAAAAACTTTGCTTCGATCACTCATCGCATGCGCTCCCTTGGGTGAGAACTCAGTTGCAGGCGTCTATACTGTCGGCCAGTGTTTGATCTGCCAACATCGCGGGACCACACAGGGCCGGTCATGTCGGCCTCATTCGTATCCCTTAGTTGCAGGGCCAGTCATGAGTCGTGTTTTCGACCAATATAAGCGGGCCTCCAAGTCGTTGGCAGGTGGGGTTTCTTCGTCCACACGCGTGAATCAGGCCTTGGGGCATCCACTGTACATCGACCGCGCCGAAGGTTTCCGAGTATGGGATCTGGATGGGCGGTCCTATATCGACCTTTGCTGCAGCCATGGCGCCACGCTATTGGGCCACGGAGACGCTCGCGTGCAAAGAGCCGTCGAAGGAGCGCTGGCGCGCGGTGCCGCCTGTTCCTATGAATCCGAGTTGCACGCGGAATTTGCTGCACTCCTCTGTGACACGGTCCCCTCTCTGCAGCGCGTCCGTTTTACGGGTTCCGGGACTGAAGCGACGATGCACTGTATTCGATTGGCACGTGCGGTGACCGGTCGCACAAAACTGCTTCGATTCGAAGGAAACTTTCATGGCTACCATGATCAGGTGATGTTCGGCGCCCGCGAACTGGGTCAGTTTGCACCCCCGCTGTCGCCTCAATCGACGGGCGTGACACCGGGCTTGGATCAACATCTGCTGCAAATTCCGTACAACAACGTTGCCATGTTGAATCAAGCGTTCGATCAGCATGGTGATGAACTGGCGGCGGCAATCTGCGAGCCGATCTACTACAACGCCGGTTGTATTTTGCCAGAGCCCGAGTTCATCGCCACGCTGAGGACGCGAACACGCGAATCCGGCGCGCTGCTGGTTTTCGACGAAGTACTCAGTGCGTTCCGGATGTGCGCCGGTGGGGCCCAACAGTATCTGGGCGTCACGCCAGACCTGTGCACACTTGGAAAATCCGTTGGCGGCGGGTATCCGTTGAGCGTATTCGGCGGTCGTCAGGAGCTGATGCAGCGGTTGATGCCACAAGGCGATTGCCAGCACAGCGGTACGTACAACGCGCATCCGGTGGCTGTCGCTGCCGCTCTGGCGGCGGTGGAGACTTATCGCGAGGAGTCCTTTTACCCACACATTAATGCGCTAGGCGAACGCTTGATCGAGGGGATCAATGCCGTCTTCCAGCGGCACGGCGTGCCAGGACTCGCCCGCGGGCTGGGGGCTCGGTTCGGCATCTACTTTGGGATCGACGGTCCGATTCGCAACTATGCCGATGCGCAACAGCACGATCGTCAGCAGATGTTGCGATTTATTGCCGCCGCAATCGAGGAAGGTGTCTATTTTCACGACTATGGAGGGGTGGCGTGCCATCATGGCTTCTGTGCGGCGATGACATTGGACGCCGTTGAAGAGGCGCTGGAAAAGCTCGACAAAGCCGTCGCGCGGTTGACCACGCCCTGAAATCCGCTCAGCGTTTTGCGAGCGGTTTCCGCGGTTCGTTGTGTCTTGCCGCGTGGGAGAAAGGGGGGCGGGAGTCTTTTTCGGGCAGCGACTTACGATCGACAGACGCCGATAGCCGAAAGAGACTCCCGATCCCCGTCACCATTCAACTTACGTCATCTCATTGAGTGTAGTCGGGGGTATTTCGTGGTTTAGGGCAGGATTAGCGACCGATAAACTCCAGCGGAAAGGCCCAGGCACCGTTCGTCAAATCGCGGCAGAGCGAAGATTTTGTCTTATTGGCCGACGATCCCCCTTTTCCGTCGGCGCGATACTCTTTAAAATCCGAGGTTTCCCACCCTGTGAACCTCCCAGCAGTGGTGTTCCGCAACACCGGGACCCAACCAATAGGCGATACGACCATGCCCAAAATGAAGACCCACAAAGGCACCAAGAAGCGATTTCGCCTGTCTGCGAGTGGTAAGGCCATGCATCGGAAAGCCGGCACGAGCCACTTGGCTCACCGGATCACCAACAAGCGTCGCCGCAACTTGCGCGGCACGGGTGCGTTGGCGGCGCCAATGGAAAAGAAGATTGCCATCGCCCTCAATGGGTACAGCAACTAACCACACCCCGCTTCGCGCTCGGGCTAATAACGCTTGCGGTTTGATCCGCGGGGGCCTTGATGTGCAAAGGAAAGATCGATGAGAACAACCAAAGGCGCAGCCCGTCGCAAGGCCAAGCGTCGGCTTTTTAACAAAGCCAAGGGATTTCGTGGTGGTCGCAGCAAGCTGCTGCGAACAGTAAAAGAAACGCTTATACGATCCGGCGCTTTCGCTTACCGTGACCGCAAGGTTCGCAATCGCGACTTCCGTCGCCTGTGGATTACGCGTTTGAATGCGGCTTGCCGCGAGCACGGGTTGCGCTATAGCGAGTTCATCTTCGGCTTGAAGAAGGCTGGGATCGAATTGGACCGCAAGGTCCTCTCTGAAATGGCGATTCACGAGCCGGCGGAATTCGCATCCGTGATTCAACAGGTCAAGAGCGCGATCGCCGCTTGATTTGGTGATGGTGCTCGCTGCGCTGACAGCGCAGCTTGTTCGTGTGTGAACATCGTTGTTGGCCGGTGCTCGGCGGATTGCGACGCGGAACCGGTTTTCTCGACCCATGGGATTCACGATTGACCGGCTGTGCGATTGACGAGCCAACCTTAACGACAACCGTATTTGGCAGGTGATCCAGCGATGGCTCTCGGCGAGTTTCTTCAACAACTTGATGACCTTGCCGGTGACGCGGGAACGGCCTTCGCTGCGGCGACGGATGCGGACCAACTGGAAGCGGCCCGCGTCGAGTTTTTGGGTGCCAAAAGCGGCCGCCTGAAATCGACGCAAAAGCAGTTGGGTTCGGTCGACAAAGCAGACAAACCCGCGGCCGGCAAACGCTTCAATGAAATCAAGCAACAGATCGATGGCGCGTTCAAAGCGGCTCAACAACGGACCGCCAGCGGCGGTGCTGCCGGCGAAGCGACAGGCAAGTTCTTTGATTCTTCCTTGCCCGGCAGCCCGAAACTGAATCTTGGGCATCTCCATCCAATCACTCTGACGATCGAAGAGTTGAAGGACATCATGGGTCGGTTGGGGTTTTCCGTCGCCGACGGTCCCGAGATTGAAGATGAACGCCACAACTTCGAGGCCTTGAACATTCCGCTGGCGCATCCAGCCCGCGACCCACTGGAGAATTTCTACTTGGCGACCGCCAAGAAAACCTCGCCTGACGTCCTCCTGTTGCGCAGCCAGACCAGCACCGTGCAGATTCGGGTGATGGAAAAGACACCACCGCCAATCCGCATCATCTCACTCGGACGCGTCTACCGCCCGGACACCGCCGACGCCACACATTATCCAATGTTTCACCAGATGGAAGGCCTTTGGGTTGACAAGAAAGTCACCATGGCTGACCTGAAGACCGTGCTGAGATTGTTCGCAACCAGCTACCTTGGCTGCGATGTGCATGTTCGTTTTCGTCCGTCGTTTTTTCCGTTTACCGAACCGAGCGTCGAGGCGGATATGAGCTGGGGCGACAAGTGGATCGAATTTGGGGGTGCCGGCATGGTTGATCCGAATGTCCTGAGCGCGGTGGGTTACGATCCAGACCGGGTTTCTGGGTTCGCCTTTGGCTTGGGCATCGAACGGTTATGCATGCGGCGTCACGGCATCACAGATATTCGTGAATTCTATCGGAACGACGTGCGATTTCTCCATCAGTTTTAGTCCACTGTGTTTGTTTTTTCCCAGCCGGAGTTCATGGATGTTTGGGTCCTAGATTCCGAGACGCACCAACCCAATTCGAAGACGCGCGATGATCGTCTCCTGGAACTGGCTGAAAGATTTTGTCAAACTGGACCTGAACCCAGCTGAGGTCGAGCAGCGGCTGATGATGGCCGGGCTAAACCACGAAGGGACGGAATCGATTGGCGACGATCTGGCCATCGATCTGGAAGTCACCAGCAATCGTCCGGATTGCCTCGGACATCTCGGCGTGGCCCGCGAAATTGGTGTATTGTTTCAGCGCCCTCTGACCTTGCCCGCCGCGCAGCCGACGGCCGCGGGTCCGGCGGTTAACGGCCAGATTCAAGTTCGAATCGATTGCCCCGCGCTTTGCTACCGCTATACCGCTCGGGTGATTCGCAAGGCGAAAATTGGTCCGAGCCCGGATTGGTTGGCCAGCCGACTGAGGACGATTGGTATCACGGTGATCAACAACGTGGTTGATATCAGCAACTATGTGATGATGGAGTGCGGACAGCCACTGCACGCATTTGACCTGGCAACCATCAACGGACAGCAGATCATTGTCCGTGAAGCTGCCAAAGGTGAAAAGTTCGAGGCCATCGATCACAACACGTATCAGCTTGAGCCAGGCATGTGTGTGATCGCCGATGGCCAGCGCGCCGTGGCATTGGGTGGCGTTATGGGTGGGGCGGAATCCGAGGTCTCACAGGCGACGACCGATCTGTTGATTGAAGCGGCTGAATTCGCGCCGCTTTCGATTCGCAAAACAGCACGCAGTTTGAATCTGCATAGCCCGTCGTCGTATCGATTTGAACGGACCATCGATCCCGCAGGTGTGGATTGGGCGAGTCGTCGCTGTTGTGAGCTGATCTTGGATTTGGCGGGCGGCGAACTAGCCGACGGCGTGGTCGATGTTGGGAACGAGATTGTCGCGCTCCAACCAGTGGTCTTGCGATTACCACAGCTGGAGCGAATTCTGGGAATCACCGTTCCTCAGGATGAAGTCCGACGCATCCTGACGGCGCTCGGCAACCACGAGGAAAGTGCGGACAACGATGCCGTTCAGGTGATTCCGCCTTCTTGGCGGCGGGACTTGACGCGCGAGATCGACCTGATCGAAGAGGTCGCTCGTATCCACGGCTACGACCAGATTCCGGAAGATGTCGCCGTACCAATGTGGCCGTCGAACTACAGCGACGCCGAACGCGTCTTGGACAAGTTGCGGAGGGTCATGACTGGCGCCGGTTTCGATGAAGCGATCACAGCCAGCCTGGCCCCGCAAGAATGGGGCGATCGGTTTTCACCGTGGACCGAGCGAGATCCGATTGTCGCGAGTATGCCGATGAAAGGCATCCTGGCGGACGCTCCAAATGATCTGGGACAGGCTGATAAAGTTCGCACGAGCCTGCTGCCGAGTTTGTTGGAAGCACGCCGTTACAACGAGTCGGTGGGAAACGTTGGCACCGAGATGTTCGAAACTGCAAAGGTCTATTTGCCGCGAGAAGGTGATTTGCCGGTTGAGCCATGGACACTGGCAATCGTTAGCAGCGGAGGTTTTCTCCGCGTCAAGGGTGTGATCGAACGGTTAGTTGCGACACTCAATCCGACAATCAAGCTCGAGGTGCAGCCGACCAAGCAGTCGCTACTGGATCACGACCGATCAGCCGAATTGCGGTTGAAGGGACGCCAATTTGGATTCTTGGGCGAGATTGCACCGCAGGCTGGAAAGCAATTTGGTTTGCGTACTGGCGCTACGGTTGCCGAATTGCGGATTGCCTCGCTGGAAGAAATCGCTGTGCTCATTCCACAATACGCGCCCCAGATTCCCTACCCGACAATCACACGAGACTTGAATCTGATCGTCGACGAGCAGTTGCTTTGGAGTGACCTCGCATCCACCGTCAAAGAATCCGCCGGCGAGTTCTTGGAGACGACTGAATATAAAGAGACCTATCGCCGCGAAGAACAGGACGGAACCGGCAAGAAGCGATTGTTGTTTAGCGTGATTTTCCGGTCTGCCGTAGGCACGTTGACAAACGAGGAAGTCGACCAGATTCGCGACCGGATCGTCGCCGCCAGTCTCGAGGCGCACGGTGCCAAACTGTTGGTTTAGAGAGCGACCAACGGGAGCGGGGCATGGCAACCGAGCGATAGCTCGTGGCGGTCCGAGGCACAGCCTCGTTAGTCGTCGTCCAAGTTGTCTGGAATCAAGTCCTCGGACATGCGACGTTCCACAATGCGGCCGAATTCTTCGAGGCTGCGGCGCTGCCCAAATTGATGCCAAGGGCTGACATGCTCCAGTTCAGGCATGATTTCGACCAGCTGCGAGACCAGAGTTTCGGCCATTCGTGTCACGCTGGCCGTTGGCGAGCGCTCCTCGATTGCTTTGGCGGTCTTCATAAGCCGAATCAATCGGGCACGTTCCAAAACCGGTCGCGACAGCGGCTCGTCAGTTTCCTCGACCAGATCCGTCAAAGGAACATCAAGAGCTTTTTGCCATTTATGCAAATCGCTCAGCCGAAGGTCTGTGGATTCCTGTTCTTGTAAGCGAAGGCTGCGAATATCGCTGCCCATCTGGCGTGCGGCGCTGCGGAGCGAGACCCCTTCTTGCAGACGAACCGTACGGATCCGATGAAGGGCGTTTGACGACTCGTTTCTCTCGTCGTTTTTCGAGATTACGGGTGTTGGGACGGGATCCGCCCCTGCCAAATCGGCGATGGCCATAGTGCTTCTCCTCTGTCCAAGAAACCGCATGCACTCAGTAGCGCGACTCCTTCGGTGTCATGCGTCCAGTCGGGTGTTCCTGTCCCGGCTGCATATTTGGACGCGATTACGCGAACGAGCGTTCCCGAGATATTGACCATTTTTCCGATTGAAACGGATCACCGGCCGTTGGACCAAAGAAAGGTGTCACAAGCTGTTACCGAGAAAGAGCTTGCGACATGCTACCGGTGCGTGGAGTGGACGCGAGGCTGGGAAGGACCGAAGCACTGCGTCGAGCTCAGTTGGGCTCCGCCACCCTGATCCCTGCGAAGCAGTTCTGTGGGTCCAAGCTCGGTTGCATCCTGATTGTCGGCCAATTCGGCAGCCATCGTGTCGAGCTGGTGACGGGATGGGGGCTGCATTCTATTGCGAAATGCGGAACTCCAGGCCGCGAGATAGTCCTCGGTGGCGGAATCGAGTCGCGTTGGATGCATGTCCCGCGACGCCTCCTGCGACGCCTCAGTCTGCTGGGCGTGCATCTGCCATAGTCGCTGCAAATCGGCCTGACCAAAGGCAGTGTTCTCCTGCTGGACGATCACAACTTTGCCGCGCGTGCGCTCGTAACCGGTCCGAATTACTGCTTCCCCTCCAAGACGTTCCGCGTGCCGCGTGACGCGCACCTGGGGATACTGGATCGCTAGATCGCGAGCCACTTCTTCGGTTTGATCGGTCGATCCATCGTCGATCACCAATACCTCGAACTCAGATGCGACATCCGGGAGAATGTCCAACATCTGGTTGATAAGGTATGGAAGAGAATTTTGGGCGTTGTAGACGGGTAGGACGACACTAAGCGACTGATCGGAATTCGTCACAGGTTGCAAACTCCAAGGTTGAACGACGGAACGGTCTCGGTGTTTCTATCGGTTGTCCATCGCGACGACTGCAACTCACTGGCACACGGGCCTATTTTTTGACTTGTGCGGCAGGCGACGATTGTTTGGTATGCTTGGCTTGTTCGGAAGTCGGTGATAGCGATTGATCGGGTTACTTGCCGATAACCGCTCATCAAGGCGTCGTCACACCTGATCCTTGCCCGCCATGGGCGTTCAAAAACGTGGCCATTCGCACCGTTGTGTCCGTCGTGCTACGCTGTTCTGCCATGAACGCAATCGCTGTCGACTTCAAAACGAACCGAACAGACCGGCCACAACATCACCCTTTTGGCCGTGTGGCAACGTCTTGTTCTATCTGGAGCTGGTTGTTTTGGTGCTGGCTGTCCGCCAGTGGTTCGATCCTCGCGCAAGACACGCCGTCGGACCCCGGCCACTGGCACCGATTGAAGCAGACGCGGCCCGTCAGTTTGCGTGGTGTCTCCGTCGCCAATCGCGATGTTGTTTGGGCGAGCGGTGCGGACGGGACGGTTCTTCGATCCGTTGACCGAGGCCAGACCATCACAACGATCCCTGTCCCGGGCGCCGAGACGAGTGACTTTCGCGACGTGCACGCTTTCGACGCGGATCACGCGAGCTTGATGACGGCGGGACAACCCGCGCGACTGTACTGGACCGAAGATGGCGGCAAGAACTGGTCCATTGCCTATGAATGTGCTGACAAGCGTTCGTTCTTCAATGCGATGTCCTTCTGGGACCAGAATAGGGGAATTGCATTTAGCGACCCATTCGACGGGAGACTGTTGATCATCAGCACGCGCGATGGTGGAAGGTCGTGGCAACCGCTCGATCGAGCCAAGCGGCCAGTCACCGCAAGAGGCGAACACGGCTACGCGGCCAGTGGCACGTGTCTGACAGTTGGCCGGCGGGGTCGCGTGTGGATCGGACTGGGCGGTCCCGGTACGGGCAACGCTATGGCTCGAGTTTTTGCATCGGGTGATTTTGGCCGAACCTGGTCCGTCAGCGCGTCCAATCTGGTGGGGACCGAGTCCGCGGGCATTTTTTCGATCTTTTTCATCGACGAGAAACACGGCATCGCCGTCGGCGGCGATTACAAGAATCCCAACGGTACCAGCGACGTGGTGTCGCTGACGCACGACGGCGCCAAGACTTGGAGCAGGCCGGACAACCATGGCCTCCGTGGCTACCGTAGCTGTGTAGCCGGCGCGACGACACCAGACGGTGAGATCTTGATTGCCTGCGGTCCGTCTGGCTGTGATTGGTCGCGCGATGCAGGTCATCATTGGCATCCCTTGGGCAACGACGGCTTTCATGCGCTGGCGTTCTCCATTGACGGAACCACGGGCTATGCCGTCGGTGCGGACGGTCGTCTGGCGCGCTGGGTGTGGCGAGATCCGTAGCCAGCGCATCACACAGAATTCGAAGGAGCAGTGGATGAAAACGCTGACCAATGAGATCTGGATGGAAGTTCCCGCGCGGCGGGCGATCGTGTCAATTCACAATGAAGTTAAACGGCTCGTCGCTGAAAGCGATGTTCAAGATGGACTGGTACTGGTCAATCCAAGCCAAATTCAGGATACTCGCCCTCAACACCACATCTAGGGATGATGTCAACGTTGACCAATTCACAGGTCGGATATTTTTTGCCGGTGGGTCGGAAGGTCAGGTTGATCTTCTCAATGCATCCTTTCACTGCCTCTGCCTTGCGACGGAGATTTGCATCGGGATCGTGCAACACATCGTCAGCCTTTGAGCACGACCTTGCTGATTCGAACATCTGCTCTTTTTTCGCCTGAAAAATGTCAGACCAGTTCTCTAAAGACTGATCGGCTTGGTCCATCTGCCTTTCCACGAGAACGATTTCCTCCCTGATCTTGTCAGCGGCTCGCTTCATCGTGGTTTCGTCCAGAGAAATAAATCGTTGAGTGAGTCGCTCGTGCTCCTCTTGAAGTTGTTGGCAACGAGACTCAACCGCAGTTCTGTCCTCTTGAAAGTATGCCAAGTACGCCCTCTGGAGTGGGGCGAACGTAGAAGTAAGGACATCGTGGAACTCTTCTAGTGATTCCGGGGCCTTCAGCTTCCGTTTTTCGCCAGAGCAAATCGCCAACATCAATTCCCAATCATCCCTGCGGCGGACAGATTGAGCCATGCGACTAGCTGCCACGAAACAGTCCATCAAGTTGTTAAGGTGCTTCTCTTCCAGCGGTTTGAGAATCTCAAGGTTGCCAGTTTCAAATGCCTTCATCATCAAAGGCAATTCCATTCCGATTTGGTCCAAATGCTCCATGACATGCCGTTCCGCTGTTTCATGATTGATACAATGCCGTAGGCAGGTCGAATTGCTCTTGTCCCTTGCGTATGTTGAACAAAAGTATTCGCAACGAGTTTCCGTTTGCCGCCCTCGCATTTTCTTTCCGCAATGCGAGCAAAATAACAACCCTGACAACCACAACCCCACCGATCTTGGAGACCGTGACTCACGAGGCGTCCCATCGACTCTTCGCTGAACGGCATCCCAAATCTCTCTTGGCACAATAGCCGGGAACAACTGTTCCGAGAGAATCCAGTCCTTTTTATCACGTTCCCGCCTACCAGAATGATCGGCCACAGGGCGACGTTCGCCGTCGAGATACTCGAAGAAGCGACCTTGCCCATTGCTGTTGAACCGCTGGTAGCCGATGTAAATCGGGTTCTTCAACATCTCTCGAATGTGATAATGCTCCCATCGGTCCGAGTAGTGATGTTCAATGCCAAGATCGTTCACAAACTGAGCAAGGAGCGTTGGAGAAATTGCTTCAGCAGCAAACTTCGAAAACACTTCCCTCACTGTGGCAAGTGCCGACTCGTCCTCACTTGGGGTTGGCCGCAGGACATCTGTCACTTCAGTAGCAGGAAAAGTCCGCCATCCGTCATATCGTTCAGTGCGGCCATCCGACCACACCTTGAGACGGCGTGTGTGATAATGCCTTCCATTGCTGCTCCCCTTAGCCACAGTGTTTTTCAACTCAGCCAAGTCGTCACCCTCGATCAAATCACGACCTTCTACAACAACTCTCCATTTCTCTTTGCCTATTTGGTCGTAGCAGGCGATGTCGATACCGTATGGAACGTGACCACCGAGCCACACTCCTTGTTTTGCCTTGGTAATCATTCCTTCCAACACACGTTTTCCCTTTTCTTTCTGTTCCTTTTCGCTGGTCTCCGCTCCCATTCCGCCTTCGATGAAGGACATCATGTTGTCGTCGGTCCAGCACTTATCATCGACCGTCAGGAAACGGCAGTTGTTCTGTCGCAACTGATGCATGAAGTGCATGAACTGAAACTTATCCTTCGTTCCAAACCGATCCTGAGAGTCTGAGACAATCCAGTTGATCAGACCCGCCTCGGCCATTTTCAACATTCGCATGAACTCTGGACGCTTTTCAGGCTGATCTCTTTTGAGTCCATGATCTTCAAACTGAAATTGCTCAGGGATTCTAAGCTCGTGGCGGTTCAGCCATGCCGCTATCGCTTCATGTTGACGTTGCGTATCCTGTTGATCAGTGCTGACCCGGATGTACGATGCACCAACGCCAGAGCAATACCGCTTTCCAAACTCACTCATTCGCTCTTCGACCTTTCATCTGAAAACCACTGGACGTACCTTCCACGCAGATGTACGGAGGGACTCAAAACAGCGTCCGAATGGATGGTTGGAGAGCAAGCGGCGACTCAGTGTCACCCTTGCCTGCTCATTTTACGAAAAATATCGCAAACGTAAAATCGGCACTTTTGCTTCTTGTCATCGGTCGCCAGATGACGGTGTAAGGTACAAGGGAGATAATGCGACTGTCGTTTTTCTGTGAGGTTCGATTCATCCTGTCTCACTCCCCAAATTCGATCTTATCGAAAGCCTCTCCCGCCACATTCCGAACGGCTTCGCTTTCATCATCAATTGCTGCCCAACGTAATCGTCGAACTGCCGATTGAGCTTTGGCCCCCAGAAAGCCGAGATGCTCGCAGGCCACGTATCGATCCATCCAATCATCAGCTTCAAGCAGTCGGAGGCCGAGTTTGATTGAATCAACCGGGTCATTTGTGATGGCGTGGATTGCATCCGATGCAGCAAGACGCACACACGAATCAGCATTATCTAGCAGACGTTTCAAAGCTGGCACAGAGTCGGTGGCCATCTCACCAAGACACTCAAGCTGACAAATCGCCTCAAGCTGTGCCATGCCTTCTAATTCCAAAGCGTCGATCAATAAAGGCAGCAACTCGTCAGCACTTGTTGGGTCGATTTTCAAGATGTGGCCGATAGCAACCACACGGCTGAATTTGTCATCGCTCCCGATCCATGATTCAAGAATCGGTACGGCTGCTTTTGCCTTTTCGCCAGATCGTGCCGCCAAGCCAGCAGCGGCGATGCGAATCGTTCTGTTGCGATCTTTCAACGAGTTGATCATGGCTGGCAAGGCGAGTTCAGCATCAGTACCCATCTCCCAAAGAAGTCGCATCACGACCAAGCGAACTTCTTCGTCTGGATCGTCCTTGAGTGCATCGAGAAGGGCTGGGACCAAATCATCACCGTGCCCACGCAACTCACGCAAGGCATCTTCAGTGCAATCAAGAACATCGGGTCTGGCTGCGTATGCACGGAGTATTTCTTTGATTTCGTCGTGTTCCATCATGACCGTATCTACCGCTCTCAGGACCGATTTTCTGACCCTGCATCACGTCACTCGCTTTCGTCAAAAACCGACTGACTCGCAGCCTTGATGATTGCCGCCAGCAGCCATCCCAAAATGGCAAGGGGCAGAATGATCCACAACACCCATGATTTGTCTTCGTTCATGATCTGATCCTTATCAAAGAAGCCCGATGGATCGTTGCCCAAACGATGCTGTCGTCCGTTGGTCCACTGCCGTGACCGTTCCAGTCGAATTGAAAATCAGTGGACTGTTGGAGCCAATCGATGAGCGTCTCCCGGTCGATTTTGTCGTGGCTTCGGACCTCGACCGTCATCTCAACTCGATACTTCCGTAGGGGAACATGGCGGTTTCTCCGGTCGTTCATCTTCTTGGCCAGAGTGGTGGCTTCGTCAACGTTGGCGAACACAAGAGCGTCGGCTTCGCTGCCCCACCGCCGCCCGGTCCAATACTGATTCACTGTGTTGCGGACCAGCCAACGCTGATGGGGCCGACTGCCGATGTCTTGAATGCCGATTTTGAATTCCACGCCAGACCTCCGATAGGAGGTATAAGGTACGAGTCAGATAATTGGCGTGTTGTTCCTGTAGATCATCGGTTCATGAATCACTCGACCGTGCCATGATTGTTCTTGCCGCTCAAATCGATGATCCGATCTCCATCGACCGATGAGGCATCGTAAAGGAGCACCGCCTTCTCGTCTGGTCGTAATGCATCATCTGGCGTGAAGTCCGTTGAGTACCGTTCGCCTTCTGAGATGTGAACGGCGCTCGAAAATGCTAGCGCTTGGGCGGGGGATTCGCGTGTAATCAAGAGGAGGTAGCGTCCTTGGCTTATCTCGTACGTTTGTG
>NYXM01000058.1 GCA_002685655.1 Planctomycetaceae bacterium | reverse complement strand
GATCAGCGTCATGGCAATCTCGGTTCTCTTGCCCAGAGTCAACTGAGCAGCCGGTGCATAGAGCGTGCCCTGCAATCCCGCCAGATCCGCGTCCAGCGAGATTCTTTTCTTATTGTCGCGCGCCTGAACCAAAAGAACGCCAGCATGAGGGCCCGTGAGATGGGGTACTTCAACAACCCGGCCAAGTTCCAACATTTGCGGAATGACTCTGACCTCGAGCTGATCCGTTCTCAACCAGATTTTGAGAACTTGGCGCGGGAGTTGGAACAAGAAATGCGCATCGAACGCGAGGCTGAAGATCAGGGCGGTCTGCTTGATGTGATCCGACCCAACTGCGGCCGTGTGCCAATGCTAGCGCCAGACAGCGAGTTGATGTCATTGCCGCTATTCGGAGGGGGTGCCTCTTGAATCGACGGATGTTCCGTCGGAAAAACACGCAACGAATACCAAACAGCGTGGGAGAAACAGCGTGGAGTCGAAACAGCGTGGGGTCAGACTCTGCGAAACAGCGTGAGGTCAGACCGGTCTGACCCCCGTAAAGACACCGCGATCATCGTGGCGCGACGATTTCTCGGCGCTTCGAATGACGAGATGGCAATCCAGGACCAGCAAGTACTGTCGATCGCCCTAGCTGTGGGGAGATATGCTGAGAGGCGATGAATTCGTTTCTTGTGGCCAGCTTGGCCTCAAGCTTAGTGATCCGGGTTGAAAAAGGGGACAGTTGAAAAAGGGGACAGGTCCGAATTGTGCGAAGCACCGGGCACCAAGGGCGCCGGTTGGTCGAGGCCGTTCCGGCAAAATGGACCTGTCCCTTTTTCAACTTCATGTTGTCATGTTCCATGCTGTTTTCACTGTGGAAATGCGGTACGATGTTCGCCGCGTACCAGGCCCGGATGCGCGACGAACCAGATGCGGCGGAGAGATGCTATGCGATCGAAACTGTCTGCCTTGCCGTTGGTTTTCTTGTGTCTCCTCGGCGTTCATGAGGCCACGGCCGCGGGAAAGCATCCCAACATCATTGTCTCCGACAAGCAGGCGCGACAATGGCGATCCCAAATCCGAGACGCGTTGTTCGTTCCCAACGTTCTACCCAAACTTGCCCCAACGCCACACGGCCGATGGACGCCGGCACCCGGCGTCGTGGCTGAACGGGTCACCTACGCCACCCAGTTCGGTATGAGAGTACCGGCCATCGTGTACACTTCAGAAGGGGACAGTGGGAAGCGCCCGGCCATAATCGTTGTCAACGGCCATGGCGGCGACAAGTACTGTTGGTACGCCTTCTACTCCGGCGTACTCTACGCCAAAGCGGGGGCTGTCGTGTTGACTTACGACCCGATCGGCGAAGGAGAACGCAATCGGAAGCGTCAATCTGGTACGCGGGCTCATGACGCTCGGGTCGAGCCTCGCGAGATGGGGCAGCGACTTGGCGGCCTGATGATGACCGACTTGATGCAAGCCGTCTCTTACTTGTCCCAACGACCCGATGTGGATCCCGAGAGGATCGCCGCCTTCGGATACTCGATGGGCTCCTTCGTACTGGCTCTGGGCGGTGCAGTCGACGAACGCCTACACGCTTGCGTCCTGGTGGGCGGTGGAAATCTTGACGGGAAGGACGGCGTCTGGGACAGTTCGAAGCCTATGTGTCAGGGCATACCCTACCAGTCGCTGGCGTTCCTCGGCGATCGGGCCGCAGCTATTTACGCTCTGCACGGCTTGCGTGGTCCCACGCTCGTGTTCAACGGGCTGGAAGACACGGTCGTAGCCATCCCAACCACCGGAAAACCATTCTTCGAAGACCTCCGAGCCCGCACGGCCCGACTACTGGCAACGAAGGGCACCCTTTTCGAAACCCGCTTCGTTGCCAACGTGAGCCATCGCCCATTCTTCGTCACCAAGCCGGTGGCCTTGTGGTTCGAACAACACATCGACTTCCCCAACTGGACGCCCCAGACAATTGGCCACATGAAGGAAACCCATATCAGCGCCTGGGCAGCCGAAGAAAACGTGGCCATGGACCGGGGCTACTCCAGCGAAGACCGGGAAGGAGGGACCCTGGCCCTTGGCACGGGCATTCCCGGATTGTCACGAGCAGATCTAAGCGTACTGCCACGGGACAAATGGGAGCAACGCAAGGATTCGTTTATATACGAGGCTTGGGTCCGCGAGGCCAAATCGAGAGTCGGACAGTCTCGAAACCGAGTTCCGTGAGACGATCACCGGTCTGAGAAAGACCGCCAGCAGGAGTTCGTGGAGACCTGGGCGGAACTGATGACCGTGGCGAATCTCATCAAGTCGTCAGGCGGCCCCGGCTACGCGTCGAAGGGGCACACTATCTGTCTGCGAAAGGAAGGAACACAAAGTGTCCGATTGGTCGTCAAGAGTTTCGGGCCGGTTTAACCTGATCCTTCCAGCCGATGTGGTCGCTTGGTTCGACGGGGAACTCTGGAAGGAAGCGTCGGAGACGGGCTTCTTCCAGCCAGAGGAACCAGAATCGCTACTCGACCCCAAGTCGTACACAGTAATGGGTGGGCTGATGCTTCCTGACACCCTACCCATCTTGGGCAATGGATGCGGCGATGTACTCTGTCTTCGCTTCAATTCCAGGGGGACCGTATCCGAAGTCGTTCGATGGCTGCACGAAGGGGGCGACTGGACTCCGTATGGGGCCAGCCTGTGCGAGGCGTTACTCCTTGATGCCGCGATAGCATGGACCGAGGAACTGTCGCCTAACAGTGACCATCGACTGGAGGAGATCGGATTCGCTGGCTGGGCACTCGACTGGTTGGAGAGCACAGGTCACCAATCGGACATCAGACAGCTTTTAAGAAAGGACGACGGACTTTCAATCATGGGGTTCTTGGAAGCCGGGGTTGCTGAAACGGCTGTCCATTGCTTGCTGTGCCAACGTTGTTTGACGAGCGAGCTTCTGAAGTATTGCCAAGCCGAGGGTGGCAACCATCTGGCCACGAAACTCGGCGTCCCGTGGCCTGAATTCTCGCAGTGGCTGTTCGATACGGAACTGGTTCCCGAAAAGATGAAAAGAAAGCTAGCGAAGGCCACCCGTGTGCCTATAGACGAACTCTTGCACCAGGACTGGCGTGGCGCCGTGCGGGAGGCTGAGGCGGTTGCAGAAAGACGAAGCGACCTGACTTGGCCTTTTGCCGTGCTAGGTTGGGCCGCAGAGCGGCAGGGTGACCATGTAACGGCCGTTGAGCACTACACCACGGGTCTTACAGCACTCGGAACAGCGTCAGATTTCACCGAGAACTGGGGGGACTTCCCTCCCCAGAAGACAAAGTTCGTTGTTGATAGGTTGAAGGAACTCCGCGACGCGCTGCCTCCAGTGGTGCTCGAAAACGACTTTCTCAAGACCGCATTGGAATCGAAACACGGGGCAGATTTCTTTCACCACGTCCGTAAACATTGGTGTGATCGTGCAGCTTTGGCCGAGGAAGAAGGACGATACGCCGATGCCTACAGATCCTACTATCACGCCGGTTGGGACATTCTCGTTCTCGATGACATTGAGATTCTCCTTGACGGAATGGAGAGAAATGCAAAGGCAGCAGGCTGGCCTGCTCTGGCGAGCATCGCCAGCCACCACAGAGAGTGCTCGCTGTAACAGAAGCGCTCAACCTTGCTGGGGAATTCTATGAGTCTGTTGAAGTGGCTAGTCCTCGGTCAAGACTGAGAATCAGGGCTGTCGAGCCTGATTGTCGTGGTTCGCTCTGCGAACCAAACGTTTTGATCGCGGAGCGATCAACGACTATCTCGCCAGGCGACCATTCTTCTTCAACCCTATTATCAAAAATTGACAGAGCACTAGTGCTGGAGAAGCTATGGCCCAGTGGATCCGCTTTCGAGCCGAAGGACCATCATGGCGGCACCAAACAGCAGTAACGGCACGCCAAGGCCGTAGAGCAGGGCGTCGTCGCGGCTGGCAGCAGACTTGGACAGCAGGTAATGGTCGTTATTCCACGCGCGATCATAGTGGTAAAAGAGCACCCTGCCGGAACGCGACTCGCTGACAATGGCCTCGTGCTTGCACAAATCCCACTCGCAGAACGTACAATGCAGACATACGGCCGTTGCGATCATTACAACCAGCATGATTCGGTTCACGGTTAATCCTCTCGAATCGGGCCTTGATCCGGACAGTACAACTTCCCCCTTTGGAAGGTTAGCACGCAAATTCGTCGGGCATCATGGTGCTGTCTAATTGCACGACAGGTGACTCAAAATGCCAACTATGTTCCTTTCAGTAAGACTCTCTTTGAGCGAATTGTGTCTGGTCTCTGCCATGTTGATCTCGCTCCCTGCGGCATATTCGGCGGAAGCTCCGGCAGGCCAGATCGACATTGGATCCCGGCGGGAGTTAATGGTCGACAAGTATCTCATCGCTTCGATGACCGGAGCATCTCTCAGGCTCCATCATCCCGTGCGGCGAGAAATCGCTCTGGTTCATGACGCCGCATGGGAAGGTAACGCCGGGGGTTATCACACGGTGTTTTACGATCGTGACTACAAAGAAGGTGGCCGCTATCGCATGTACTACCATGCCTGGCACATACCGTCCGACGGCAACCAGGGACATCCTCTGGTCATCGCGTACGCCGAAAGCAAGGACGGCATTCACTGGATCAAACCCGAGCTGGGACTCGTAGAACACGACGGATCCAGTGAGAACAACATCATCCTTGCGACGATCAATGGTGAGGCGTGCCATGACTTGTCAGTCTTCAAGGACACGAATCCAAAGGCGGCAAAGGACGAACAGTACAAAGCCGTGGGACTTGGGCGAAATCCAGGCGGCTTGTACGCGTTCAAATCATCCGACGGCATTCACTGGTCCCTTTACAACCAGGGCCAGCCGGTCATGACGGGGCATCCCTTCGATACGCAGAACACAGCTTTCTGGGATCCGAACATTGGCAAATACCGCGCATACGTTCGCGATTTCGACGAAGGCCGACGGGACATCATGATGGCGACATCGGATGACTTTGTTCACTGGACCGAGCGAAAATGGCTGCAATATCCTGGCGCGCCAAAGGAGCAACTTTATACGAATCAAATCAAACCGTATCACCGCGCGAGCCACCTGTTGTTTGGCTTTCCAGCGAGGTACGTGGATCGTGGCTGGACGGATGCGACGCGAGCCCTGCCCTCGCTCGATCTGCGCAAGCAACGCGCGAAGACGAGCCCCCGTTACGGGACCGCTGTCACCGACGCCCTATTCATGACGAGTCGAGACGGATTGAAGTTTCGCCGCTGGGACGAGGCCTGGATCCGGCCGAGCCTGCGCACGCGACACAATTGGGCGTACGGAGATAATTACGTCGCCTGGCATGTTGTGGAAACCGACTCGCCAGAAGACGATTCGCCGCGTGAGCTTTCGATCTATGCAACGGAAAGCTACTTCACCGGTGCCACGTCACGACTTCGCCGTTATTCCATTCGAATCGACGGCTTCGCATCCGTCTTCGCGCCGCTGGACGGGGGCGAGTTGATCACAAAGCCGCTCCTATTCAATGGTGATACACTGAACCTCAACTTCTCGACATCCGCTGCCGGTTCCATCCGCGTCGAGATTCAAAATCTGAACGGCGAACCTATCAAAGGCCACGCGCTGGCCGACTGTGCTGAAATTTTCGGAGATGCGATTGATTATCCAGTGCGCTGGCAAAGTGGTACAAACATTCGTCCGCTCGCGGAAGAACCAGTGCGACTGCGGTTTGTTCTCCGTGATGCCGATCTGTACGCCTTGCGGTTCACACCCCGCCCGCCATAGTCCGGCGCCAAACTGTCCGCCGCGCAGACCGGCACGATTCCGCGATCATGTGCAGAATGCGTGGCGTGGCACGACATGGTACACTTAGGTGCCATCGATCAGCAGCGGCCGGTAACTTTGGAGACCGATCCGTGTCGACTCATCTGATTCCAGAAACGCACAGCCATCTAGAACCGCAGCGCACGCAACAGCGGAGCGATCTGCAGGATTCTGCACGACGCCGATGGTGGAAACTCGGCCTGCTGGCGATCGGTATGGTTGCAGTGTTGGTCTCTGCTGCCGCCTTGATCCGGGGCGCCATTTTGTCGCAGGAGACCAACCCCAGGCTGACTCACACGGTCATGCGCGGCGACCTGGTCGTCACGGTAACCGAAACGGGGACTCTGGAGAGCTCCAAGAACACGGAGATCAAATGCAACGTCCGAGGTGGGTATGGTGGCCGTGGCGGCGACAGCACGGTCACCTGGGTGATCCCGGTGGGTACGGTCGTGCAGCCAGGAGACGAATTGGTCAGGTTGGATACGAAGGTAATCGAAGAGACGATCAGTTTGGGAAGGACGGATACTAATATCGCGAAGGCCGAACTCGCACGAACCAAGGCGGATTTGGCGAAGGCGGAGATCGCTATCGTCGCGTACGAGAAAGGTAGATTTCGCTCGCAGATGAAGTCGTTGGAGATGCAGTTCGTCATCGCCAAGCGAAACCTACTCAACTCGCGGACGATGCTTCGCAAAGCTGAAACGTTGTTTCAGCAGGGCTACGTGACAGAGTTAGATCTTGAGGTGAATGGGTACACGGTTACGCGAGCGGAGTTGGAAGTGAAGGTCAAGGAGACCGAGATTGATGTTCTGACACGACTTACCAAGGCAATGCAGTTGGAAACACTGAACGGCCAATTGACCGCAACCAAAGCAAGGCTGGAAGGGCGGAGGGCGGGACTTGCACTGGAGCAGGGTCGCCTTGAGCTCGCGCTGGAGGAATTCGAGAACTGCGTCATTAAGGCCCCGAAGAGCGGATTGGTGATTTACCCCTCGACCGCGAAGTGGAAGGAGGCACCTGACATCAAGGATGGTGCGAGCGTCCACAACAACCAAGTGCTGCTGCTGATGCCCGACCTGTCCCAAATGCAAGTCAAGATTGGAATCCACGAGTCTATCATCGACCGCATCAAGCCGGGGCTGGCTGCCAGCGTCGTGCTGCCGAATAGGACGCTAGATACCGAGGTTACTTCGGTGGCTTCGGTCGCACGCCCAGCCGGTTGGTGGACGGGAAATGTTGTGAAATACGACACAATCATTCAGCTTCCCTCCGGACAAGGGCTGAAGCCCGGAATGAGCGCCGACGTCGAGATGATCATCGCTCGGTACGAGGACGTGTTGTCAGTGCCTGTAGCCGCAGTGCTAGAGACTGACCAGGGCTACTTCTGTTGGGTTGAGACCGCCGAAGGAACAGAACGGCGTTCTTTGCAGCTCGGCGACAGCAACGACGAGCTCATCGTTGTTGACGTGGGAGTGACGGAAGAGGATCAGGTGGTGCTCAATCCACTCGCCGCCGTTGAGGAAGCACGGAAGATGGTAAGTTCCGCGCTGGTCCACACCATCAAGCGCGGGGACTTGCTCGTCACGTTGACAGAACAAGGGGCTCTGGAGAGTTCCGACAACACACAAATCAAATGCAAGGTCCGAGGTAATAGCACCATCAACTGGGTGATCGAGAGCGGTACGCAGGTAGAACCAGGAGACGAATTGGTTCGGCTGGAAAACAAGCAGATCGAGGACTACCTCCACGAACGCACGAAGTTTGTTCATTTGTCGAGGGACGCAGCCATAGGATTCAGGGCTCAGGCCACGAGAGCGGGACTCGCCATATCGGAGTACCTGGAGGGTAGGTATCGCACTGAGTTGATGACACTGGAGAAGGACTTGGCAATTACCGAGGCGAGACTGCGTACAAGGAAGAACATGCTCGACCATACTCGCTTGATGTCCAAGAGTGGGTACGTAAGTGAACTCGATGTGGAGCAGAAAGAGTTTGGCGTCAAGGAAGCCAAGGCGGAAGTGAAAATCAAAAAGACCGAGATCGATGTGCTGAAACGATTCACTAAGGATGAGGAACTGGTGACGCTGAGGGGTAATTGGGAAGCAGCGAAAGCAGCGGCATCCGGACACGAGGAGGTACTCGCCATGGATGTGGCTCGGGGGGCTCTTGCGAGCCAGGAGATCGAGCGCTGCGTCGTAAAGGCTGAAAGGAGCGGCTTGGTGATTTATCCAAATTCCGAGGTGTGGAAGAATGTGCCCGACATCGCAGAAGGTGCAACGGTTCACAAGGATCAAGTGCTGCTGCTCATGCCTGATCTGTCGAAGATGCAAGTCGAGGTCGGTATTCACGAATCGATGATTGACCAAATCAAGCCAGGGATGACTGCCAGGGTGTCGCTGCCAGACAGGACACTGGACGGCGAAGTGTCATCTGTGTCTTCGGTCGCACAGCCGGCAGGATGGTGGACGGGCAACATCGTGAAATATGACGCGATCATCATGCTTCCCGTGGCGGAAGGGCTCAAGCCCGGCATGAGCGCCGAGGTAGAAGTGGTCATGGCTCGGCACGAGAACGTGCTGATGATCCCGTTGGCAGCCGTGGTGGAAACTGAGGAGGGAAACTTCTGCTGGGTTGGGACTGCCGAGAAAGCACAACGGCGTTCATTGCAGCTGGGCGACAGCAACGAACTGTTCATTGTTGTCGAGGCGGGTTTACAGGAGGGGGATCAGGTGGTGCTCAATCCGACTACCTTCGTTGAAGAATGAAAGAAACATCAGACTATTCCCAACGAGGGTGCCGAACCTTCCTTGAAACTCAAGCCCTACATAGTGTCTCCACGATCAAAACGTTTGGTTCGCGGAGCGAACCACGACAATCAACACGTTTGGTTCGCGGAGCGAACCACGACAATCAGGCTCGACAACCTTAGTTCTTAGTCTTAACAAAGCCCAGTGAAGAAAAGCCCAGAGAAGACCAGACCGGAAGCCGTACTGTGATAGTCACCTTAACAGCTTGGCTGTGCCGAGAAACGGTGCTCGACACGGATCACCAGTCGTAGCCAGGGTTCCGGTCCAACCACAGGCCGCCGGTTGTCTCGTTGTATAGCCACCCGCCGCCACCCGCCGTCACGTCGCCCAAGGTCGCGGGATTGTTGGTGATGATCTTGACATTGGCCGATCTGGTAAACGTGTTCTCGGGGAACTCATTTACGTACGGCCCGTAAATGCCGTTGGTGTTGTCGACAGTTCCGTCCCGTCTCGTCTTATTCGTCATGACGTCGCCCAAGTCCTGATTGCCGTTGATCACGGGCATCAAACCATGCTGTCCGATGTACGTTTGAAGGCTCGACCGCATGATGCTCAAGTTGAACTCCGCGGCGCTCTTTTTTGCGTCATCCGTCGAGGCGCCAAACTGCGGGATCACGACCGCCGCCAGGACGGCCATGATGACCACCACGATCAACACCTCAACTAGTGTGAATCCAAGCCTGCGAGTATTGTTCACTTTCAACCTCTGATCTCGCTGACGTGTCACTTCCCCTGGGTGCACGACACAACCGACCGAAACGTGGATGAGACAAGTGGCTCGAGAAAAGGCAGCTCGCGGTGCCGGTTCAAGCCCCATGTTTGAAAACAGTGCCTGCATGGATGAACATCAGCCCTACGTTGAAGATCTACGTCATTTTGGCCCACTCGTCAAATCGACGTTGCACGGAATCAACGATTCCCGCGGGTGTGTTGCGTAGTGACAGGCCAGTCGTGGGTCTACATCTGGGAGTTGCATGATTTTGAATATGCAGCTAGCGAGACTTGGCGTGAATTTGTCACCTAACCGATACAGTCGTAACTTCCCAGTCGCTGCTTTTCCGGGACCTCCGGTCGGCGCGATAAACGACAAAGCGGGTATCCGCCCTCCCCCGAAGAGGTCGTGCAGTTTTTTGAGTTACCGCTGGCGTTCGAGTTATCGAATAACCTCCCCGCGCCGCGGGGAGGTCGGACGCGGTAGCGGCCGGGAGAGGGCGCTTATGATCAGTGCGAACCACCCGTACTCATGGCTGAATGCAGATATTGAACAGGAGGGCGCAGAGGAGGCAGAGTTCCCGACTCTGCCGTCTCTGTTTCCTCTGCGTCCTCCTGTTCATTTTTCCTTTCCGACTCTCCCAAAGGGGTCCTTCAGGGATTTTAGTGGCTGGTTTGCAACGGTTTTCACATCCTGTCATCTCTCCCTTGGAGGTCGTGCAGCATTCAAATCTATCTCG
>NYXM01000201.1 GCA_002685655.1 Planctomycetaceae bacterium | reverse complement strand
CGCCGCCTGCGGAGGAGCCTGCGCCAACCGAAGAAGCCACGTCACTGTCTACAACGGTTCCTCCACAGACGGTAACTGACAACGTGTCACCACCATTGGGAGACGTGACGGCACCGGCCGCGATATCCCCCAGAGAACTGGCAACCGAGAGAGGCTCCATCCGCAAGAAGCCAAAAAAGAAAGCGGGTACGAAGCCAGTCAAGAAGCCAGCCAGGAAGGCTCGAAAGGTACAGGTAGCTGAAGCTGCTGCCGAAGCTGACAGCGAACCGGCCGAGTTGTCACAGTCAGCACGAACACCGGTATCCCCCACACCACCGACGCCTCCTGTATCGCCACCCAGGGCGGCGCCAGCTTCGGTTCGCGTGGCTGCCGAAAAGCTCGATGCGCTCTTGGCACAGAGTGGCGAACTGCTCGTCGCGCGCCGTCGCGTCCAGTCGCGTGTGGATGACATTGACGAACTGCGCCAAATGGTGGCAGAGTACCGCACAGAATGGCGCGCTACCGTCAAGCCCTTGCAACGGCTGACCAATCAAGGGACGCAGGCCAGCGGAGAGGACGTGCAACGGCTGTTGGAGACCGTCAATCTCAATCGGGAATCGTTGACCCGTTTGGAACGTGGCCTTGAACGCGTGGGCACGCAATTGTCACGCGATGGCGGTTTGCTGAAACAAGCATGCACGGCGCTCGAAGACGAAGTGCACCGTGTGCGAATGTTGCCGTTTGCCGAAGCTTGTGGCGGATTGGACCGGGCGGTGCGCGATGTTGCGAGGACAACTGGAAAACAGGTCAAACTGGTGATCGTTGGGAAGGACGTCGAACTCGATCGTGCAGTTCTGGAAGGCCTTAAAGACCCCTTGATGCATCTGGTCCGGAACGGGGTGGATCACGGAATAGAGACTCCACAAGAGCGCACGGCTGCAGGAAAATCCGCCAAAGCGCAGCTCACCGTCTCCGCGGCGCTGCACGGTGCCCAGGTCGAGATTGTCGTGGAAGACGACGGAAAGGGATTCGACCTTGAACGGATACGCGAGAAAGCACGATCAAGAGGGCTTCCTGAACCGGAAAACGATCGCGAGCTGGCTCGGCTGGTCTTCATGGCTGGGTTTTCGACGGCATCGATTGTCACAGACATATCGGGTCGAGGAGTCGGGCTGGACGTCGTGCAGTCACAAATTGAAACCTTGCAGGGTTCGGTCGATTTGAGTTTTGTCGCCGGGCGAGGATCGCGGTTTGCATTGAGGCTTCCACTGACCTTGACCACCACACGCGCCATCATGGTACGGGCAGGCCAGCAGACGTACGCGATCCCGACTGCCAATGTCCAGCAGATTGTCCGAATTTCACTTGACGAGATTCGTACAGTCGGCAAACGTCGTGTTCTAACGTTGGGTGGGCCACCCATTCCCGTCGCGAGGCTGACCGACACGTTGGGAATGGAGGGCGCGAACGACCAGTTGGAAGACTCGAAAATACTCGTGGTGGTGATGGGTTCTGGCCACACGTCCACTGCCACAATCGTCGACGAATTGCTGGCCGAGCAGGAAATTACCATAAAACTTCTGGGGCGTCGCATTCGTCACGTCAAACACGTATCGGGAGGTACGCTGCTGCCCTCGGGAGAGACCGCGTTGGTTCTCAATGTGGCCAGCGTGATGCGAACGCAGTTCAACCGCGAAGCGGCAACTCCGATTGTGGTGCGCCAGACCAAACAGGAGAATGACGCTCCGCGTCGGTTGTTGGTCGTGGATGATTCGGTCACGACACGTGCCTTGATGCAAGCAATTCTGGAATCCGCAGGCTTCAATGTGCAGACGGCTGCCGATGGTCGATTCGCGTTGGAAAAGTTAGATCAGACGAAGTTCGATCTCGTTGTGAGTGATGTCGACATGCCAAGACTCAATGGGTTCGGTTTAACCGAGGCGATTCGCAAGTCGGATCGACTGGCGCGGCTACCTGTGATCCTGGTCACCGCGCGCGGCACCGATGAAGACAAGGCCAGAGGGATCCAGGCAGGTGCTGACGGTTACATCGTCAAGGCCGATTTCGAGGGCAACAATCTGGTGGAAACGATTCAGCAGTTGCTTTGACACCCTTGTAACGCGAACTCGCATCCGAAAGCTACCCGTATGCTCCGTGTTCTTGTCGTCGATGATTCACCCACCGCGCGAGCGTTGCTTGCCGCGATACTGAGCAACGATGACGAGATGACAATCGCAGGTGAAGCCAATAGTGGCCAGGCAGCGGTTGAGATGACGGCGCAACTGCGGCCAGATGTCATCACGATGGACATTCACATGCCCGGGATGAGTGGCTTCGACGCTACAAAGCAGATCATGATCGACACTCCCACGCCGATTGTGATTGTCTCGGCCAGTACGATGGAAGATGAAGTCGCCTCGGGGATGCGTGCCTTGCGGGCCGGGGCGCTGACCGTATTGCGCAAACCACCGGGACCCGAAGCCGCCAACTACGAAGAAGCCTGTTCCGAATTGGTTGAAACCGTCAGGTCGATGGCCGATGTCAAAGTCGTCCGTCACCTTCGCTCGTCACAGCCTGAGATACCGCTTGCCACGACCGAAGGCACCGGCTCACGCGAACCTGCAAATGAAGATTGCAGCGTTGCGAATCGTGGCGATCGATTTCTTGGTCCGGGCGTTTGTGTCGCGTCGGATCGGGGAATTGTTGCGATCGCGGCGTCGACGGGTGGTCCTCCTGCAATTCAGCAAGTCTTGGCTAACCTGCCAGCAGATTTTCCTTTGCCCATTCTAATCGTACAGCACATTGCCAAGGGGTTTTCAGACGGATTTGCACAGTGGCTCAATTCGACGGTAGCGTTGCCCGTTATGACGGCGCAAGCTGGCGTCCCTCTAACTGTGGGGCGCGTCTACGTCGCGCCGGAGGAGAGGCATTTGGGAGTTTCGCGAAGTCGCGCCATTGAGATCTCTGACTCGCCCCCAATTGCTGGATTTCGGCCGTCGGCAAGTTATTTGTTTAATTCAGTGGCTGGGGTGTATCGCGACGCGACGCTAGCCGTCATTATGACCGGCATGGGTTCCGATGGCCTTGATGGCCTGCGCGTCGTCAAACAGTGCGGCGGAACCGTGATCGCTCAAGATGAAGCATCGTCGGTTGTGTTCGGCATGCCGGGCGCTGCCCTTCGAGCGAAGATTGTAGACGATACCGTAGGACTGGATCAGATTGCTGGCAAGATTCTGCAATTTGAGCTGCTTCGAACGAGCCGATGAGGTGTGGGTTTTTGTCGATTTCGTTCGAGAGTCTTTCTGCCATGCAAAGATCGAATTCCACTGCCAGATGCACGAAAGGGTGAACGCATGCCACGCGTGTTAATCGCCGAAGACAGTATGACGCAGGCCATTCAGTTTCAGATGATGCTGGAAGAGGCGTCCTATGAGGTTTCCCATTTTGAAGATGGCGCGAAGGCCTTGGACGCGATCGAAAAGGTTCGGCCAGACATCGTCCTGACCGACATGGATATGCCGGAAATGAATGGGTTGGAACTGGTCAGTTCGCTGAGGTTTCAGTATCCGTCGATTCCCGCGGTCTTGATGACTGCCTACGGTTCTGACGAGTTGGCGGTGCGGGCATTGGAAGAAGGTGCTGCCGCCTACGTTCCCAAAGCCAAGCTAGACGAAATGTTGTTGGGAACCTTGGAGCAAGTTCTGGGCCTGATGCGAGCGGACCGTAGCTATGCGAGTCTGATCGACTGTCTCAATTACAACGAATTCGACTTTACGCTCCACAATGATCCGGCATTGATTGAGCCCTTGGCCGACTTGATGCAGCAAATGCTGTCAGGCATGAAGCTGTGCGACACTGTTGAGCGTGTACGGGTTGGAATGGCGCTCGAGCACGCGCTGGCTAACGCAATGCTCCACGGCAATCTGGAATTGACCCGCGAAGAGATCGAAGAAGATGAAGCGACAGCCATCGAAGGTCTGCGTAGCGAGGTAGAAGAGCGTCAATCATTGCAGCCATATTGCGACCGCCGCATTCATTTCCATGCCAGAATGTCTACCGAAAAAGCGACGTTCGTGATCCGTGACGACGGTCAGGGGTTCGATACGTCGACAGTGCCGAAACCGGGTGACGATCGCCTATTAGAACGCGAAGGTGGCCAAGGCCTCGTCTTGATGACCACGTTCATGTCAGAGGTTCGTTTCAACGACAATGGTACCGAGGTGACGCTGGTCAAGCTGCCGAGAACGACGTCCAACTGAGGGTTCGACGAAGGCGACGGCAGTGGCGCTTCGGCAGGTAGATTGAGACCATCAGATTCCGTATGGTGATCTCTCTATTGCCGGCTCGCGTTAGTGGTTGAGGGCAGGTCGATTTCGATCGTGTGGACGGGTGGCGGACTGTTTTCGCCCGTCTCGGCGTCCACCTCCTCTAACACTGAGTCCATCATGTGGGGCTCATGCTCGGGCATACGCCAGGGAAACCCTCGCCTCGAATAGTCGAGATGTGGCAGATGTCCAGGATCAATGCCCCGACGCAGATGATCATGCACGCTGATCTCCAGATCCGGTGCCGCTGACAGCACTTCGCCACGCAGCGCAATGGCTTCGCTCTGAAGGGGATCAAAGTGAATCGCCAGATTGCAGTAACGCAGCGCCATGTCTGCATCACCAGCGGCCCAAGCGGCCGTGGCCTTTCGTAGGTAGCGCTGGGCAAAGTGACGCTTGCCCAGCGGATTCATCTTTTCCAGGTAGACGTCTCGCCGATCCTTGAATTGACTCGAAGACGCCTGACCCTCACACCATAAATCCGCCTCTTGAATGATCCGCGGTGTTATCAGGACGATGATCTCGCTGCGGTCGATCTTTTCACTCCGCTGACGGAATGCGGGTCCTATCCATGGGAGGTTCCCCAACACCGGAATCTGCGAGGACGTGGTGACGAGATCTTCCCGAATGAGTCCACCGATCACCACCGTCGCACCATCGGGGCACATGATATTTGTCGTAATCTGGGTTACTTCTTTGTCAGGTAGCGTAAATCCGCCTTCGACGGTCACTGATCCGGTGGAAACTTCCGGATGAACTTCCATGCGGATCATGCCTTCGCTGGATATGAATGGCCGGATACTCAACTGCGTTCCCACCTCCAGGAATTCCACTGATTGTGTGGCTGCGGTCTCTGTGATGGTCGTACTAATGTAGCCTAACTCGGCACCGATCAAGATTTCGGCACGCTGTTTGTTCAAGCACATGATCCTGGGGGAAGCCACCACATTCGTGTCGCCGATCGTCTCCAGGGCATTCAAGAACATGAAGACACTGGAGTCGAGAAAGCCAATTTTGAGCCCGTCAGTAAATGGTGCGGTTGCCAGGTCAATCAGAGGAGTGCCCGACGTGATACGTAGCGTGTCCTTCTGCCGCAGCAGTTCGAAGTCGACGCCTAGTTCACTCTTGTCATTCAGCGCAACGTTCAGAATCATCGCCTCGATAGAGACTTGGCGTGGCATCCGATCAACTTCGGCGACCAGTTCATCGATCTGTGCGAGGATCCCGTCGAAGTCGCGAACCATCACGACTTCTTCGCCGCTAAAGCTGTCGCCGCCAGCACTCGCAGAATCCGGAGCAATCCCCACTTCCGAGGCCGTGGACACCGTGACCTGTCCTGAACTCTGGCTGAGCATCGGCGTGATCAACGATTGCATGTCCAGCGCCGTGATGTAGTTGAGGCGATAGACGCGGGTCGAAATGACGTCCCCGCCATGTTCCACAAAATGTAGTTCTTCATGGGTCCCAACGTAAACGATGTTCCCCTCACGACGTGAAACGAGGCCTCTGGATTTCAGGACCGCATCCAAAGCCGTTTGGATCTCCACATCGGTTAGCGTGGCGGAAACCAACCCGCTTACACTTTCGCTCATGAGAATGTTCAGGCCGGCTTCGGTACCAATCAAGTTGAGAACCTCCTTGATATCCGCATCCTCGAATAACAACGTCCACTTGTTGTCGTTCATTGAGACGTCCAGCGCGGCAGACGTCGTCACCGGTGGCGGAGGGGCAAAATCTTCGGCCAGTGCTGGCTGTCGGTTTTGATCGCCCTGGAGTTTCGTCACTATCTGCGCGGTCTCTTCCTGAGTCTGTTCAATCTTATGGAGCGCATCACCAAAGCGATCAAATTGGGCCATTATCAGTGGCTGATAACCTGCCACGAGTGAGTTGATCGACTGGGCCAGCGACTGATCCCAGCCCGTGCGGTCGCCATCCTGCAAACCGGTCTTTGCGAGTGAAGTCTCGGAGTTGGACCGATCAGAGGTTGGCTCGACAGGCGACATGAGCGAGGGTGCCGTCACGGGCCGTGTCGATGGTTCCGTTGGCGGGGCCGCGGTCTTTGAAACTGGTCGCCATGAAGATGTGGGAACTTCGGTACCGACGGTGTCCGTGTCAGCTTGCGCGGCTGGCCGGTTGTCGGGTTGAAGCGAGGCGGGCGAAGTGACCGTCTGTTGGGATGACGTTTGGTCCGCCTGCAGCAAGATAGGTTGCAACGCCACAGACACTGCATCTTCTCGGCTCGGTGTGTCACCGAAGAGGTCGGCCCGCGTCAGTTTGGAAGTGTAAGTGGAGGGTCGAAAATGGGTGGCGACGGCAACCGCAGATGCGATTCCGATCGCAGCAAACAACCCCAGGCCGGCAACTTTTATTAGGTTTCCCATGGTCTTCCGTGACCTGTGTGAATGTGGTGCCTTGCGCCAATTGTGACTTGTCAGGTAGTCGATGATCAGTTGGACAAACTGCTCTGTCTGCGTACAACCGTGATGCCGTTGCCCGGCGCTTGAGCCGGATCAAGTTCGAGACGAAACTGCACACCGTCAATCTCGAGAATCGCATGGCGCGGACCAACCTGTTTCAGTACCAATGCGTGCTCGCCGGCGGGGGCACGGCGTTCGTTCGGCGTGGCCGTCACCGTCGCTCCTTCAGCATATCGTTTTCTACTGATCGTCGCCGAGCGAGAATGGCGTCCCACTAAAGTGCCCGTCAGCTTGAGTCCCATGGCATCGAACGTCTCTTGTGTGAAGGCAGGCGTGTCGACCGGTTCTTCAGGGGGGCGTCATTGACTGCCGTGTCAACTGGTGGTGCCTGAAATGGGCTTCTTTGCTCCGCTGCGATGGTCCCTGACTTTCTTCGCAAGTCGGCATCAATCCAACCGATCAGTTGTTCCCAATTCGGGCCCAGACTGACCGGTGACACCGGCACGATGCTCGCTGTAGGAATCGTGGACGAACTGAAGTTTGGTGCAATCACTTTGACCCGCTGTGCTTCGTCAATCTTGGGTTTTCCTCGCAAGAACAGCGGCACCACGAAATAGAGTGCCACGGGGCAAAGCGCAATCAATACGACCGTCTTTGCAGGGCTCTTTCTGAATTCCCGACCGACTTTCCTTTTGAGTTGACCTAAATTCACTAGTCTTCCCGTTCGGTTGCGCAACGTGGTTGCGAACTGCTACGGCTCCTCTAGATATCGGTTGATTGCTTGTTCGTCCTAATCAGAAATATCCTGATTATCGGTAAAAACTGTGAGGCTTAGCTCACAGGTCAATTCTTCGCTAGCTTCACTGGATGACTGCAGCTGGAGGCGATCGATCCAGACCGTGAATGGCATCTGTTCCAGGGCTTGAACGAACGCGAAGATCTCATTGAACCGGCCAGCAGTGTCTAACCGGACTGGATGCCGTGAAAGAGACCTCAACTCTTCAAACTCATCTGGCGTAATCCGTTTGACTTGAGTGCCGGATTCGCGACTGATTTCGGCGACGTCCCGGAAGAAGCCACCCAAGTTGTTTCGTTTCGGAGAACTGTGTTTCCAGGCGGCGACCCAGTCTTTGGTGTTCTTCAAGTCTTTCTGAATCGCGCCAATTTGAGTGTAGTCTTGTTGCGTTGCTACGATGAACTGCCGCTTTTCGTTGAGTGCTGAACGCGTTTTGGCGATGGACCTGCTGGTCGGCAAGAAAACGAAAAACGCGTAGAGCAATACCAAGCCTCCAATGGAAACCGTCAGAACGAAACTGCGTGCTTTTGGCGTTGTTTTCTTCATGAGCGATCATAGCTCCGTTTAGAGCTTGCTTCCGCCGCGATTGCTGGTGGCGCTTGCGGACCGCCCGGTTGACCGTACCCTGGCCGCACGGTGAGACGAATGAAGAAGTTGGATTGGGGCTGCTTGCTGCCCGTCACGGCTTCCATCGAATGCAGTTTGGCAGATTCGAAGAGCGGAGTGCCGTTGAGGGCCATGACGAATAAATGCAACGCTCCTGAATCGGTTGTCGTGCCAGAAATCTGGATTTCCGCTCGACTTCGATCTTGTTGGCTACGGAGCAAATCGAGATCCGCCTTGGCGGGAGTGTCGCCCGCGGCCGGTTGACTTTTGATCCCCGGGGGAGTCACAGCACTGCGTGGACTCGCTGTACTTGTTTCTTTGACAATCGTCAGTTCGCGAAGTGTAACTTGTGGCGGCAGATCCTTGGCGATTTTGGCCAGCATCTGAGTTCTGGGCCAGGGGTATTTCAAGTAAGTGTAAAGTTTGGCGAATTGACGATTCTGGTCGACTTCCGATCGGAGCGCTGCTAACTGTGTGGTCTTGGCGATGGCATCGTCATGTTGTGCGGAGACCAAAGCCAACTCCTGCTTGGCAGATTGATAGAGCGCAAACTGAAAGCAAGCCGCTAAGGTAACGATCGTCCCAAAGGAGAAGGCCACTGTGATCTGACAGAGCCGCGCCTTGTGGATCGCGTTTTTCTCGCGATACTCTGCCGGCAGGAAATCGAGTTCTTTCATGGTACGTCAGCTGAAAACGAAGTTGTGTTATTTGATGGCCCGCAGAGCCAGTCCTGTCGCCACGTCCCACTGCCCATGACGACCGCAGTCCAAAGGAGTCGGGTAGACGCGAAACGGGTCACTCAGTTCACATTTGAATCCTAGTCGCTTGGACAGTGCTTCCAGCAGCTCTTCGGCTGCCTCGCCCCCGCTCAAGACAAGCCTGGCGAGAGGTTGACCACGAAACGTGACGCTGTGATAGCGAATGCACTTTGAGAGTTCTGCAACCAGGCGATCCAATTCAGGTCGAATTGCCCGCGTTACGCTGCGTGCGATCTCAGGATCTTGGCGATCTGTTCTTCGGTCGCCATTGTAACGTCGCAGCGCGCTTGCTTCGGCGAGTTGCATTTTCAGACTGCGTGCCACCGATTGGTCCAAATGTTGGCCACCGAAGTCGATGTACTTGATGAACAATGCGCTATCGCCCTCGGCGATCACAACCGCCGTCGACGCTTGCCCAATGTGAACCAGCAATGAACGGTCTTGCATGTCCTGTGCGCGACGGAACTGCGACGAGAACGATCTCAGCAGCGCGGCAGGCTCGATATCGACTGCGATTGGCCTCAGTCCAGCATTGGAGACGATAGCGAGCGTGCGATCCAGCACTGGCCGATGGCAGGCGACGAGAATGATCTCCCGCATGACCGCATCTCCATGACGAATATCCGCGGCTTCCAGATAACGGATGTCGGTATCCGCGACTGGAAACGGGATCCGCCCCGCGGCTTCCTGCTGCACTGAACGGAAGAGGGCATCATCGTCTTGCTTTGGAACACGAATGTTCTGCAAGAACAGTTGGCGGTCGTTCAGGCAGATCACCGCGTCGCGGCCACGAAAGTTGCGTCCCTCGCGAGCTTGCTGCAAAGTGGCAATAAAGAGATGATCGTCGGACGGAGATTCACCGTCGGATGATTCTTGACTCGCCGTGGAACCAGTGGCCGGAAGCTCACAACGCACGGCGTCCACAAGACTGGAATGGTCGGCGCTGAGCTGTACGAGTTTTACGGAGCGCCTGCCGATATCGACACCGATAGGGCTGTGGCGTTTCCTGGTCAATGAAGCAATCATCGGCAGTCAATTCCCGATTAAGGGGAGGGTCCAGGTTCGAAGCCAGGCGATAGTTCAAGTTCCGCGCCTTCTGCCCAAGCCTCTCCCAATGGTAGGCTGGTCGTCTGTTCGCCGATCTTCGTATTCCCAGTCACTGGATTAACCGTGAGCGGAACATAGCGCCGCGCACTGCCCAAACCGGCAGCCAGCCAGATGGTGGTTTCTTCACTGCGCGTGGTTTCGCCAAGCGGACCGAATTCGAGATCGGTTGTATCCGTCGGAGTTGGTGTCAGCACGTAAACCGCGGCCACTTCCAACGAGGTCGCGTTCAGTGAGACCAAGTTGATATCCGTGCTTTGTCGCGTGGGCGAATCCGAGATCACGCCGTGCAGCGAAGGAGGTAGGATGTCGAGCGTCGCGTTGGCACCAGAATGCTCGAAGTAGTACCGTGATGTGCCCGGCACGAACGTGACGCGATAGCTGCTGTTGTTCGAAACCGAGAGATTTCGGATGTAGTAAAGATCGCTCGCCACCACCTGAGCGGCGGTATCCAACTGGTCATTGACCGTGGATTGCAGATGCGTCAATACCGCGCCGGTCACAATTCCCAGCACAGCCAACACAATCAAGAGTTCAATCAGCGAAAACCCACCCGTCACGATTGTGGGGTGGCAAGGGCGGGCCCTATTTTCGCCGTTTCTTAACATTGGGTCCTCTGTCGTCTTCTTCGTCCCGTAGAAGAGCGTTTTGCTCTTGCAGCAGGGCTTTGATCTCACGCAGCTCTTTGATCATGTTGTTGCGTTGTTCCACGGAGTTGCCAAATGGTGCCCGTGCACTCTGTGGCGCGGCATCCGTAGTCCTATGCAAGCTT
>NYXM01000057.1 GCA_002685655.1 Planctomycetaceae bacterium | reverse complement strand
TAACCGCTACAGGCGTCACAGAAGAGCGCCTATGTCAGGTCCCGCAGGACGCTCTCCAACCAGTCGTCATGAGCGAACAACTGGCGCCGCTGGTAGGCCCTCGTGCCTTCGACACGATGTTGCAGCGCTGCGACGTCGTGTTCGAGTTCCATTTGGCATTGGCCGTGGGTGTCGGCCAGGCGCTGAATGCGGGCCGACAGGGATGGCGCATAACGCGCGAAAAGTTCATCGTCGGATGATGCGAACCGCTGACACGAACCGGGGTCGCCTTGGCGGGCGGCGCGGCCGAATAGCTGGCGATCAACACGTGTAGATTCCTGCGGCTCGGTGGCGACAACGTGCAATCCCCCCAGCTCGCGCACGCCCTGACCGAGCTTGATGTCCGTGCCGCGCCCCGCCATATTCGTGGCGATGGTCACGGTGCCGAGTTGGCCGGCCTCTGCCACGATGTCGGCTTCTTCGGCATCCTGCTTGCCGTTGAGAAGCTGATACGAAACTCCCCGCTCGTCGAGGTGGCGAGCGAGCCGCTGACTGGTATCGATCGCGGCGGTACCGACCAGCACCGGTTGCCCCGTACGATGAATCTTCACGAGTTCTTCGACAATGGCCTTCTCTTTGATCGCCAAGTCTGCATAGACTCGCATCGGTAGCATTCTTCGCTGACACGGTTTGTGCGGTGGGATAATGGCGACTCTCAGTCCGTAGACGCTACGTAGCTCGCGTTCGCCTCCTTGGGCCGTGCCAGTCATGCCGCACAGGTGTTTGTAGAGCCGGAGGTAGCGCTGCCGCGTGATGCGGGCAATCGATTTGTTTTCGGTCGTAATCGTGATGCCTTCTTTCGCCTGCACCGCTTGGTGAAGCCCGTCAGCCCACGAACGGTCGGTGAAGATGCGACCTGTGTATTGATCGACCAGACGGAGCGTATCGTCGTCGACAACGTAATCCACGTCTCGGCGGAATAAGCGCTCGGCACGTAACGCTTGTTCAACGTACATCGTCCAGGAACGATCGAGTCCGCGGCGGGGAGTCTCGTTCTGCCGGTCCGATAGCTGTTCGATGGCGCAGGATGTGAGCCTCAGTGTGGAGGCCGCTTCGTCGATCACGAAGTGGCGATTGATTTCGAACTGCTCGGATTTTCGCAGCGCCGCTACATAGACTTCAGCATTGGCTGCTGGAACATCTCCACCCGCCGCCAGGACCAGTGGAGTCGTGGCTTCGTCGAGCATTACGCTGTCAGTTTCATCCACAATTGCCACGGCCTGGCCGCGTTGCATCGACTCTGATCTATCGAGTGATTGGCCCCGCTGCCGTGCCCGAAATGAATCGCCGAGCCGCGGCTTGCAACGCGAAATCAGAGCCACCTGATCGCGGAGGTAGTCAAAGCCGAACTCGTAGCCCGGGCCGTAGGTGATGTCGCTGGCGTAGGCGTTTCGCTTGGCGTCGGGGGGAATATCGGCTTCGATCAAGCCAACCGATAATCCTAGCAATCGATAGACAGGCGCAATCTGTTCAAAATCGCGCTTGGCAAGGTACGCGTTGACGGTCATTACGTGCACGCCGTCGCCTGCCAGCGCGTGTAAGTAAGCTGGCAGCAGCGCCGCGAAAGTCTTGCCCTCACCAGTCTGCATCTCGGCGATTGTGCCGCGGGCCAGCGCTAACCCGCTTAGGAGTTGCACATCGTAAAGGTCGATCGCCAACACACGCTGCGCGGCTGTGAAGACGACTGCGAAAGCCGGTTCCAGAATATCCCTGCCAGTGACCACTTCCCCGTCTTTCACACGACGTTGCAGATCGAAAGTTTTGTCAACTAGCGCAGCATCCGAAAGTCCGGTCGTGTCCTAACAGTGTGTTAAAAGCTATGAGCAGTTTCATTCAACATTTCACGAATCGTCCAGCGGTGGTCAGTCAATCCGTGCGCCATCGCGGGGGTGTCGCGCTTCAGCGTCAGGTGCGGCTTGACGAAGTTGTACCACAAAGCCCAGATCGCAAACATCGCTTCGTGGTGTCGGCGGGACTTGGAGAAACCAATCGTCAGGCGGGTGAACCGTCTCAGGTTGGTTCTGAGCGTGAGGTTCGACCGCTCAATGATCGACGTGGACGCACGGCTCAAGTCGGGGTTGCCGTATCGAGCGTGCTTCTCAACGCCAGAGATGCGGCTAGGCGAATACTTATGGTCTTCGTTCCCGCCTGCGTACGTCTTGATAACGGCCGCGTGGTGGACTCGCGTTCCAAACGCCATCGGCAGGGCTGTCCGGTAGTTGGACAGTCCGTCCGTACTCACCATCACCGAACCGCTAACGGCCTCTGCCAACTTGTATGCAAAGGCGTGGGTATCTTCGTCAGATCGACGGCCAGCGTGCCAGCAAGCCAGCAACTTAGTGCCTGGGTCAATCGCAGTGTGAAACCACACGTCGCCGTATTCCTCGCCCTTGCCCAGTCGCTCGCGTGTCCGCTCTTTGCATCCAGCCCACGACCACACCTCGTCGCATTCGATCACGTCCGCGTCGAGGCCCTTCAGTGTGTCGAAGAAATACCGCTTGCACCGATCGCCCAACTCCAAGACGAGAGCCATGACGGTATCGCGATGGATGTCAAACATTCGCTCGACCGAACGAATCGAGCAACCTTCAAGCAACGCTTGCACAACCTTCTCAGCCTTGGCTACTTCGATCCGCATCGCGCCGATGGGTCGAGACTTGGGGGCCTGGAACGTCTTGCGGCAATTGGCACAACGGAAGCGGCGAACGCCCTTCCTATCGCGACCGTGCGGGCGGGCGTCAGTGTGGCAACATGGGGAATTCATCGCAAACCTTGCTTGGTAGCGGCTGGCTTGCGACAATGCTTTTTGCAGGGTACTGAGGCAAGCCTGCCTGGGTACTCGCCCTTGGGGTCGTTAGCGCGACCCCTCGGGCTGCTATTTACGTATCAACTTCAGGTTGAGAGTCTTGGCGATCTTGTCGACGGTCTCCAGCTTCAAGTCCCGTTCGCCCTTAACAAACCGGCTAAGGACGGGCAACGAGATGTCGCACGCTTTAGCCAGCTTGTAAAGAGTCTCGGGATACGCCTTGATTTCCGCTCGCAAAGTATCGCTGATCTTGGTAGTCTTGGGCATCGATCGGTTCCTTTCATTCGATACCCTAATGATAACCGTTCGGTAAGCGTTGTCAATCGGTTACTAAGTAAAAGTAAAGAAAATCCCCCCGGCCCGACTCGAACGGGCGACCTATCGCTTAGCAGGCGGTTGCTCTATCCATTGAGCTACGGGGGGTTTTCAGGTCACGGCATCGATCATGACCGGTCAGGTGCCGTGGCCGCGTTATACGCAGGCGTCCGTGCGGGTTTCGGCTCGTGTCCTGGTGAGTTGTTCAAGTGGCCCGAAACCGATTGTCGGGCTGGCCAAGCCTATTGGGCCTCACAATTCACTCGCTGGTACGTGGCATTCCGCACGGACGCCGCTCTGTTTCATCGCGTCTCCTCGGCTAACAAAAAAAGGCCGCACACGTCCGAAGACGGGTACGGCCTTGGTGGTTTAGCCAATCGACCTATCGAGTTGTTAAGTTCCGTGCGATTGTCGCATGGTGACAGACGCCATTTTGCATATTTCACTGGTTCGGGTCCAGTCTTTCTACCCATTCTTTTCAGCTTTTCTATCTTTTCTTTGGTGGTCTACTCTCAGTCTGGGGTGACGATCCGTCAGGGAGATTGCCGTGCAGAACTGGCTGACATCCCAGAAGGGACCGTAAACTGTTGCGTGACCAGCCCGCCGTACTGGGGCTTGCGTGATTATGAGCACCCCGGTCAATTTGGGATTGAGGACACGCCTGAGAAATACACTGAAAGATTAGTTGAGGCATTCAGGGAGGTGCGCCGAGTCCTTCGCGACGACGGAACGCTGTGGCTCAACCTTGGTGATTCTTATGCAGAGGGCGGAAACGGCGTCGGAACTGGAAAGCAGTTAACGAACGTCGGATCGTGGATGCCGCCAAAGAAAGCACCACACGGATACAAGGCAAAAGACTTAATTGGGATTCCATGGTTGGTAGCCTTTGCGCTTCGCAGGGATGGATGGTGGTTGCGCACTGATATTATCTGGGACAAGCCCAACGGCATGTGTGAAAGCGTGAAGGATAGACCAACACGTTCCCACGAAGTTATCTTTTTGCTAACGAAGACAGCTAGGTATTACTACGACCAAGACGCGATCAGAACGCCATACGCACCTGATTCCGTTGAACGGACTAAGCGAGGCAGATCATCCAGCCATAAGTGGTCCGATGGGGGCCCAGGCAAACAAACCATTGCAACCGATCTCGGGCAGGCGTGTAGCAATGAGAAGGGCGCTAATCGCCGTACAGTGTGGAGCGTGACGGTCAAGCCGTATAAGGGGGCACACTTTGCGACCTTTCCACCAGACTTAATCGAACCATGCGTACTAGCTGGATGCCCTGCTGGCGGAACTGTGCTCGACCCGTTTGGCGGATCCGGCACGACTGCCCAAGTGGCGAAATACAATGGCCGCAAGGCAATTCTGATCGAACTTAACCCGGACTACATCAAAATGATCCGTAAGCGGTTACAGCAAGAGATGTTGCCAGGAATGGCTGCCGGATGATTAACACACTAATAGGACACTACCGAAAGTCCTGACAATTTCGTCGCGGCATCGTGGATTCTGGCGACAAGTTCGTGGTCCGATTGGCGAGGACGCATCGCCTTCGGCGCAAGTAGACGCCATACAGCAGTGAAAGGTGAGCGGAAGATCATCTGCGACGTCCCGCGTTACGGTAGCCGTCCGGCTCCCAGCGATGTGCCTCGACTAGTGGTGCCTGGAGGCTTTCTTCGATGGGCGCTTGGAACTCTGGTGCCGTACCGGTTTTCTCAAAGAGGATCATTGGCACACCACAGTCGCTGCCGTGGATCAGTTCGATCTGTTCGTGTTTCAGCAGCGTACCCGTCGCCCGATTCAAATGCGTGAGGCTGAGCGTGTAATCGACTTGCGCCTGGGTGAAATGGAACTCGGCGGCGGCCAAGCGGTCCTGCGAATCGAGTAGGTCTTCGAGCATGAAGCTGGCCGCGCGATCGTCGCCAGGGAGAAATTCCCAGCGGCGTTGTAGATATTGCGCATCCGCCTGGGTGGCCACCATCGACAGATATTTGGCTTGCATCTCACGAAAGCCGGTTTCGACTTCTCGCACGGCGACTTCCACGTCGGCGTTGAGCGTCTCGATCGTCGCCTGAAATCGGTTCGACAACTGCCGTAGCTCGACCTGCCGCCGTAAGTGATTCGCCCTGGCCGACCGCCGGTGAATCGGTGCTTCAAAGATGAAACCCGCAGTGAAACTTGGCTGGCCGACGCTGAACTGATCGATAAACGAGCGGCCGATGTTGTAGTCGCCTCGCAATTCGCTGACGTAAGTCTCGAGCACCGCGTCGAGCACTGGCAGGAGCTCGTTCCTGGCCATGTCCAAGCGGATCCGGGCAGCTTCGATCTCCTGTGCGGCGGCGTCGATGGGGGAGCTGCGGGATGCAAACGCTTGAGTCGACAATTGATCCCGCCGTCGAGATACAGCATTCTGCAGCTCACGGCCAGCAACAGCCGGATCCGCTGACGATCGACGGCAACGACGATGGTTTGGCGCTAGCGGAAATGGTCGTGATGATGATCGACGACGAGCCGATCATCACTAAGACCGTGAAGAAGTATTTGGAAAATGCGGGCTTCAAGCGAATCGTCACTTGCTGCGAATCGAGCGAAGCGCTGGAAGCGATCCAGAACGAGCAACCGGATGTCGTGCTGTTGGATCTGAATATGCCTGAAGTGGGCGGCTTCGAAATCCTGTCATCCATGAGGTCGGCGCCGGCCCTGAAGCGCATCCCCGTGATTGTCCTCACGTCATCCGATGACGCGGACACGAAGCTAGAATCGTTCAAACGGGGCGCCGCTGATTTTTTGGTCAAACCTGTGCATGCAGGCGAGTTGGTGTTGCGATTGAAGAATATCCTGACCGCCAAGGCGTACCACGACCAAGTGACAAGACACACCGCTTTGCTGGAACACCAAGTCCGTCTGAGAACTAACGAATTGAAAGCGGCACAGCTTCAGATCCTGCACAGCCTGGCTTCTGCTGGCGAATTCCGCGATGAAGTTACGGGAATGCACGTGGTGCGAGTTGGCCGTTACTCGGGCGCTCTCGCCCGGTATCTTGGTGCGAGTGATGATTGGGTCGAGATGATCGAACACGCCGCACCTCTCCATGATGTCGGCAAGATTGGCATTCCCGACGCGATTCTGCTGAAACCGGGCCCACTTGAATCGAGTGAGTTCGATGTGATGAAGCAGCATGGCATCATGGGTACGCAGATCATCTGTCCAGCCTCACGAAGGCGGTTGGCCGCGTGGGCGGATGACGAACTGTTGGATGACACCGAGTCGCCGATTATGAAAATGGCAGCGGTGATCGCCGAGACACACCATGAAAAGTGGGATGGTTCCGGTTATCCGAAAGGATTGAAGGGTGAAGAAATCCCTCCTGAAGGTCGGATTGTCGCCGTGGCAGACGTCTACGACGCACTGAGCAACGAGCGGCCGTACAAGAAGGCGTTTTCGAGAGAGAAGAGCTTTGAAATCATTGAGGAGGGGCGTGGTGTGCATTTCGACCCACGTGTCGTCGACGCCTTCTTCGCCACGGTGGATGAAATCCTGAAGATTCAGCTGGAATTCTCCGATTGACGATTCGGCAGTTGCGTCCTGCGAGAAGCCTGTTGATTCGTTGATCCTCAGTCGGTGGGAATCTCGTTCAAAGTGTAGTAGGCGTTGACGTGGACAAGCTTGTTTCCTTCGGCTGAACGCATCCGTTGCAGGTCGAATTCGTGAACGTGACCTTGCACGATCCCTTCGATTGTCAAGTACGCCCGGAGACCATCGTCTGATACCTCAGACTTCACAACGTGCGGCGTCGTGTGGTCGACTTCCGGGCTCCCATAGCCCTGCTGGTAAATATGGGTGTACGTGGTCATGGCGTAGGAATCGGGATTTGCCGCGATCGCGCGATCGACTGGTTGGGTAAACGTCACCAGAAAACCATTGTGCTTCGCATTGATCTGTTTGATCTCGAAAGGCGCCCTTCCGGTCCAATCAAGCCGCTGAAGTGCAAACGCTCTCGGGCCCCGAACTGGCCAGCCTCGGTTTGTACCGCCGACAAGTAGATCGCCCTGTGGCGTGAACTGACAGGCGAGCAGTCCAGTGGCAAGTCCCTCGCGAAACGGATAACACGCGCCTTGCCAGACGCCGTTGACTTTTTCTGTTGTCGCGCGCATCACAACGCTCAGACTGAAATCGCCGACGAAGATCTGATTCTCGAACGGCCCAAACTTCCCTCCAGTGCGATCCACCATGAAGCCGGAGATCGAACGCCCCATCTTGATGTAGGGAAACACCACGGCATACGGCACCAGCTCTTTAACGCGTTGGCGTTCAGTAAGTAGCCGCGATCTGGAGTTCGGTTCGACCGGTTTGGGGCCCATGTTCTCCGTCAGGTCGTACCAATTAAAGCTGACCGGGTGCCCCATGAACCCGCCGGGTTGGAGAACCTTCAGCGAACATGATCCGTTCCAAGGTCCTTGGCTTTCCGCATAAAACATCACACCGTGTTCGTTGGGGCCAATGCCACAGGGGCTACGAATTCCACTGCAGATTGGAATCGTGTTTCCGTCGGGTGTCACTTTGACGCACCAGCCTCGAAAAGGCACTTTCGAGCGATACGATTCCGATAGGCAGAGTGCGACCCAAATGTTTCCTTCTTTGTCAAGCTTTGATCCAAAGGCAAACTCGTGATAGTGCCGAAAGCCCCAGGCATCGCTCAACGTCTCGAACCGATCGGCGCGGCCATCGCCGTTGATGTCGCTGATCCGTGTAACCTCGGTCTGCTGCGTGACGTAGAAGGCACCGTTCTTGTAGGACATGCCCAGCAGTTCATCCAGCCCACTCGCAAAGCGTTGGTATCGCGTTTGGGGATTCTCGTCGAATGCACCGCTAACGACGTAGATGTCACCACGTCGTGTCCCAATCGCGAGTTGGTTATCGGGTAGGATCTCGAAGCTACCCGCCTCCATGGCCATCCCCTTGGGTATCGGTACTTCGACGATGCGGTAGTACTTTGCCTCTTCTTCGGCCGTATTCCAGTACTCGCCCAGTGTTTGGGCAGATAGCTGTCCGACTGGTGACAGCCCGGCCATCGCCAAGAAAATCAACAATGTCAAACGCAGCAACATTCGCAGCCTCCTACCATGCATATTCAATTACGAGTGTTGATTTACCTTGCCCGATGTCCAGCGGAATGCGCAGCTGACGACCCTCCGGCGTCTTGACGATCTGGCCGCGGTGCTTGTCGTCAATACGGATTCGCAAACTCTTGCCGATCAGGAATGTTCCGTTGTCTTCAGACACGATATTCGGGTCGGTTGCCGCGCGAAACAGAACGTTTGGACGTACCCGTTTGGACATGAACGTCAACGTGCGACGGATCAGTACCGTGCCCGCCGCTTCATCTCTGACGTCAATCGGATAGTCTTCAACATCGATGCTATCAAAACGATATTTCAGTATTGGCCGCTGCAAGCTGTCGAGATCGTATCCTTTGAACTGATGCTGCGGTGGTCGCCCTTCGTCGACAGGCCAAGGATTAACCGCGTCGTCCAACTCTGGGCCGACAGCAAACCGAAACAGATCTCGCCCAAGCGGTCGGACAGTACCGTGTCCTTGGCTCCGCCAGACGCCGCCAGGATCAGCGAACTTGCCCTTCCAGATCATCGCCAGCCGCATCTGTTCGGCATCGAAGGCAAGATTAATCTGGTTAGGATAACCGACTCCAATACCGCGTTTGCCGATTCCCTGATAACGTCGACGAAGCATGACCGCTTCGTCCCTGGCGACAAGCTCGATCGGTTTGCGGACGAGCCCTCTCGGCGATCTTGCTTGACGACCATCGAGCAAATACTGCCACATCGCTTCGACCTGCAGGTCGGTATCGCCATCAAGAATGTCCTTACGAATCGCGCGCCCGCCCGGCCAAAACGATGGCATGACCGTGTTGGTACTCAAACGCTGTGGATCGAGCATGTAACGATGGAACCAGTTCTTATGAAGCCGTTCGGCCATCTCGGTCAGGTCCACTGACGACATTGTAGCGGCGGGTCTCTGCTGAAACGTGTGACAAGCGATACAGTTCAGTCCACCGGTGCCCGCCAACTCGCTACCACTTTTCTTCATCTGTTTCAGATCGGTGAATCCTGCAAACGTCAATTCTGGAAGTCGGTCGACGTTCTGAAACAGATCGACCAGGTGCGCGACATTGTCGGCACCGTATTGTGGCATCCGAGTCAACAGGTACGGTCGAATCGTTCGACCGCTGACCAGCACCTGCCGCATCCATTTCGGTTTCAGCTTGGCACCGACACCGGTCAGTCGCGGCGGTATGCGGCCTTGCGGCCCAAGGTTTGGGTTCGTCGTCTGAAAGTACTCGTCTCGCTCGGGTGACACGCCTCCCAGTTCGCCACGCTGATGACATGTCACGCAGTTGTAGGTGGCCAGTGTCAGGGCGATCTGCTGTCGGTCTGTCAACTCGGTTGGCTCTCGCTGAATCGCATCGCGCATCGCGCTGCGCTGCGACTCGTCCAGATCGTAACGAGGCCACGCGCCTACGTTTCCAGAAAGACAACCTTGGTCGGTGCGTACCGCGGCAAGCGGTGGATTGGCGAAAGAAGGATAGTCGCGATCGGAATGCTGTATGTCGTTTCGTTGGCTCTGGTCTTGGTTGATCAGATCTACGTGACATTGGCCACACCCTAGTCGACGAAACTGGCTCTTGCCTTTTTCGGCCAGCGTGCGGTCCAGCCGAAAGGATGAGACGGGTTCGATTTGTCCGCTAGGTTTGATCAGCAGGTAGTGGGCGATGTCGATGGCTTCCCAGTGCGACAATTGCATGTTCGGCATACGTCCGGAAGGCCGCACGGAATGTGGGTCTTCGAGAAAGGCGATGAGGCCGTTAACGTTGTATTTCTGTTCGATCTTCCCCAGAGGCACAGATCTTGTTGGAAGCCGTTCGACGCCATTTTCGCCGCGAGGCGAATGGCAGGCAACGCATCCAATCGAGTGAAACAATTCACTCCCGCGTTGGGCAGCCGCGCGATCCAACGGCTGCATCTGAAAGGATGCATCGCCATGTGAGACACGGCCAAGCGATACAAGGTAATGCGTGATTTCTTGCGCGGCTGCCCGCCGGGCATCCGTGTCTAGCGTTCCCATGGCATCTGGCATGGTCGTTCCCGGTTTGACCTGCGCTGGGGCGGCGATGAATCGTTCGATGTAATTCGGATTGATCCGTCCGGCGGCCCATGCCAACTTGGGGGCTTGCTTCGCTGGAATCGAGCTCTTGGCAGCGACATTGCCATGACACGCAGCACATTGGAACTCATCCAGCAAGACGAGCCCCCACAGTTTTGCGTCCACGTCACCGCCTGCAGGTGGCGTCAACTCGCCCGTGCTACGACTTGGACCGGCCGCTTTGATCTCCATCATGTACTTGAGGAGGTCAAGGAATTGTTGTCGATTCGTCAGTTGATCAACCAACCCGTCCGGCATGGATGATTTTGGGTTGGGCACGAGCTCTTCGATTTCACGTTTGGGCAAGGTGATCAACCGACGATCCGATGCGATAAGGCGAAGTACCACGTTATCGCCGGCCCTGTCGATGACTCTGCCGGCGTATTTTCTTCCCGCCCGCGTTATCACCGTGACCGATTTGAATTCCTTTCTGATGACCTTGGACGGATACAACATCGCCTCGGCCAGGTAAACGTCCGTTGCTTCCGGTCCCATTTCGCCGAGATCCGGCCCCAACAGATCTTTGCCTCCCGGCGCGTGACAATTCGCGCATCCGATGACCTGCTGTGGGAACAGAATCGCGCCGCGCACCGCATTGCCACGCTCGCGTGCCGCGCTGGCCAGCGACGCCGCGCCTTCGGCTTCCAATTCAGCAGTCAATGATTGGGCCCTGACCGTCTTGTCGAGCAGACCCTTTCCAATCAAACACAATACCGCGACCGCGAGGATGACCAACCGCACATGTCTCATTCCATCTGTCCTCTCATGGTGCTCGTCTCGTCACCGGAATAGCCTCGTGCTGTGTGACGGAATAGCAAGTGCTAATCCGCAAGCGCTTGCTAGTACAGCACCATCGACAACTTTCGGCGGTAGGTCGTGATCAGCTCAGAATCGTCGGGCAGGGCTCGAAAGATCTCGAGCATCAATTTGCGGCTTGGCTCACCCACACCGTGACGATCTTTCTCGACCAGCGCTAGACAGATCTCCAACGCCTCTTCAAATTGCTGCGCTCCTGCCAACGATTCGGCGAGCTGAAATTGAAGCTCGCCGTCGTCGGGTTTTGCAGTTGCCGCCTCACGGGTCTCCGCCAAATCATCGTCCTTCATGCCATGCAGATCGAGCGCCGCTTTGACCTTTTCGGCCTCGGGTTCGAGATAGCCCCTCGCTTCAAGTTCTGCCATGATTGTCTGACACTCGTCGACATCATCCTGCTGCAATAGCATCCGCGCGAGCCCGATCTTGACGTCTGTATTTGAGGGATCCTTGGTGGCCAATGCCTGGTACTTGGCCAGCGCCGCTTCGGGGGCAATCTCTTCAAGCCTGACCGCCTCGGCGACACCGCCAACGACAAGCACCTGATCAATCCACTCTCGCAGCTCCGGTTCCGGCATCGCACCGTTGAATGCATTGGCAATCTTGCCATCGACAACGGCATAGACGGCGGGAATCCCCTGGACACCGAACTGTGTGGTGGCTTCGGGTAGTTTTTCCGTATCCACCTTCACCAACATAAAACTGCCGTCGTACTGCTTGGCCAGATCTTCCAAGATGGGCCCCAAGGTCCGGCAGGGCGCGCACCATGGAGCCCAAAAGTCCACCACCACCAGGAGTTCCTGGGAACGCGCAAAAACCTCGGCGTCGAATGTCTCCGGCGTGGCGTCCACCACCCACGGCGAGTCGTGTTGATGTACTTCTGGTTCGGGCGTATCGGACATTGTGGTTTCTTCGGAGGATGCAACGACGCCGGGCCTATAGCTCCTTGATACGAAGTTTCCGCCAGGACACGTCGTATGGCCCGGTGCCTGCCCTAATGCCATGGACTTGAAGGCCAATAAACCCTTTGGGATGCGTCTTGAGAATCTCGTCGTCAATGAGGTCCGCGATCGCGACGTCGTTAATCCAGGTCTGGATCCGGTTGCCGTTGGCGACGACGCGAAAGCGATTCCACTGTCCGTCTTTGAGGTGTTTGTGCGGCTTCAGTCGTTCTGGAGGAGTCAACCATCCGCGGCCAGTCGCTTCGCCGTACACGTAACCAGCCTCGGCGCCTTTTTCGCCGCTGGCCTCGATTTCGACTTGCGGGCCGTTAACACGCCCCACCTTGTTGTTCTTGCCTTTGCCCGTCGCTGTCTTCTTGGTTTGCGAACGGATCTGTACACCCGAGTTCAGGCTGTTATGTACTTTGACTTCGAATTCGAGTTCAAAGTTGTCGTATTCCTTGTTGCTGCACAGAAACGAATTCGGGCTGCCTTCGTTGGTCGTCCCCTTGATCGTATTGCCCACGACCTCATATTTGGCGGTCCCGTTCTTTTGGGTCCAACCTTCTAACGTCTTACCGTCAAACAGGGAGACCCAACCATCGGCGGCGAGCAGGGGGCTGACAAACAGGGGGCTGACCAACAGTAAACAGGTGATGGCAATCGGGGCGGAGCGTCGAAATAGGCGATTGTTCATGGTGGTTTCGCAGGGGGTTAGATTGGTGTGAATTCCATGTAGGTGAACCGTATTCTACCCGAAAGTGTCCCAGCTTTCCGTAGGGTTTCAGGGCTACCAACGATATGAGGCCAATTTCGCACCATGGCCTCCCGGTGTAGGATGTTAACGGAGTCTAAATCCTGCGGTTTTCGCGTAGGTTGGCTTGGACCAACTGAGCCATCACCGAGGAAAATGAGTAGCAATGACGCGACCGACAATAGCTGTGACGATGGGCGATCCTGCGGGAATCGGCCCTGAGGTGTGCCTGCGTTTGCTGGCGGATCCCATCGTGACAACCGCCTGCACCTCGATTGTTTTTGGCGATGCTGCCGTGCTGAGCCGAGTGGCACGACGGTGCAATTTGCGGATGCCCGAACGGATCTTACGACGCGACCAGTGGCCTCCGACCAGTTCGAACGATCTCGGCCCCGGGATCTACGATCTGCAGGCGATTGATGCCAACTCTGTTTGTCCAGGGTACGTCAACGAAGGCACGGGCGCGGCTTCGTACCGATACATCGAAGAGTCAATTCGTGCCGCGTTGGCGGGTGACGTCGACGCGATCACCACGGGCCCGATTCATAAGGAAGCCCTGCACGACGCGGGAGTTTTCTATCCAGGGCACACGGAAATCCTGGCGGCGCGCACCGGGGTCGAACGCTATTGCATGATGTTGACCTGCCAGCAGATCACGTGCAGTTTCGTCACCACACATGTCGGTTACCGTGAAGTTCCGAAGTTGCTCAGTGTCGAACGGATTCTGGACGTGATCGAACTAAGCGCCGACGCGTTACGTCGGCTGCGGCAGAGGCAAGCCAAACTCGCGGTCTGCGCTTTGAATCCACACGCAGGCGAAGGCGGTCTGTTTGGCGAAGGAGAAGAAGAGCGAGTCATCGAACCGGCCATCGCCGCGGCTCGGCAGAAGGGCATTCAGGTCGCAGGGCCGTTTCCACCGGACACGGCTTTTCTTCCAGATCGGCGTTTCGAAACGGATTGCTTCGTCTGCATGTATCACGATCAGGGACACATCCCGCTAAAGGCACTGGCCTTTGACGTTGCCGTGAATGTCACGTTGGGACTTCCCATTGTCCGCACCTCGGTCGATCACGGTACCGCATTGGACATCGCCTGGCAGGGCAAGGCGGTGGCCACGAGTATGATCGAGGCAGTCAAACTTGCCACGTGCTTGTCCGCTGAACGCCCCGTGTCTGTGCTCAGCTAAACATCGTCATCAAAGGGATTCTTCGGTGCACGTTGCAGTCAGCGGATCGTCAGGTTTGGTTGGACGAGCTTTGGCGACGGCACTGCGGTCAGATGGTCATGATGTCGATTCGCTCGTCCGGGGTGACTCGGCGGGGATTCACTGGGCTCCGGCCACGGGCGAGGTCGACGACGGGAAAATGGCCGACGTGGAACTGCTGGTCCACCTAGCTGGCGAGAGCATCGCCGAAGGTCGTTGGACAGAGGCGAAAAAAGCACGCATTCTCAGCAGCCGCGAGGTTGCTACACGCCTGCTCTGCGAAACACTCGCAAGAATGAAGAGCGGGCCGCGGACACTGATCTGCGCTTCAGCAATCGGTTTCTACGGGGACCGCGGCAATGACGTGTTGGACGAAGTAGCAGGCCCTGGTGAAGGATTTCTGCCCCAAGTGTGTCAGAATTGGGAATCCGCCACTCGGGCCGCTGCGGATGCGGGGATACGGGTCGTCAATCTACGAATCGGCATGGTACTGAGCGGCGAGGGTGGCGCGCTGACGAAAATGTTGTTGCCGTTCAAGCTGGGTCTCGGTGGTCGCATCGGTAATGGGCGACAGTATTGGAGTTGGATTACGTTGACCGATCTGGTGCGAGTCATTCAGTTTGCGATCGATACGCCCGTGCTCGCTGGACCAGTCAACACCGTTGCCCCGGTCGCCGCCACCAATCTTGAATTCACCAAAGCGCTGGGCCGAGTATTGCGACGGCCAACCGTCTTTCCGTTGCCTGGGCTGGTCGCGAGAATCGTGTTGGGGCAGATGGCTGATGACCTGCTCCTAGCAAGCGCACGTGTCGTACCACGAAAACTTGAGCAGGCAGGTTTTACATTTTCACTTTCGAATCTTGATGACGCGCTGCGACATGTGCTGGGGAAATGCTGAAGTTCCGTTCTTGTTGTGCCCCGGTCTTGTTGTGCCCTGGTCTCCTGACCCGGGGCACCTCGCTGACCGAAGGTCTCCAGTTCGCAACTAGAGTTTCATCCAGCACTCGGCAGGGGAGACCTTCGGTCGCGACACGTGGCCGGGTCGGGACTCGGCCACAACTGTGGGCGTATTCGCCTTCGTATTTCCTGACACTCGAGTTTGTAGGTTGGCCTTCCGAGGCCGACCAACTGTCGGGCGGCCTTGTCAGGCATGGTGCTGATAGTCTCGACTGACGTCAGGTATTAGAGCTTGATGGTAGTCTTATTCCCAATGGTGAGATCCAGTTCACCCGGCAACTCCATGCCATTGATCTCCAGCTTCAGCGAGCCCGTGACCTGAACTTTGCTCTGCTGCAAGACGGTCTGGCCATAGGCGGCGTCGAACAGGATCTGGCCCTCGGACGCGGCGACCTTCAGGTCGCTTTCGACGACTTTGAGCGGCGCATCGGCATCGGCGGAATAGTCGACCTTGGTTGTCTGGGAGACGATTTTCTCCAGCGTCTTGCCGTTTTGCTCAATCCTGCCTTCGTACGTGTACTTGGTGGTAAACGTGAGCTTCTGGCCCGAATCGAGTCGCATCAGGGCGGTCCGTTCCCAGGAGTCGCCGGGCGAAACAGGCTTGGAGGGGAGTTTGTCCAATTCGTCATTGGCGGCAGTCTTGAGATACTCCGGATCAAGCTGCGACTTCATGGCATCTTGCAGGTTCTGTGGTAGATCGCCGAAAGCGTTATCGCGTCCTTCGACGGCGACAACACGGTTATCCTGACTCATCGTTGTCGCCCAAGTTGACTTCGCCGTCGCTTTGAAAATGTCTAATACAAAATCGAACTGGGTGCCGGGTGGATCTGCATCTGGATCTGCGGAATCAAACTGCAATTCCGTGCCACCGGGCAGTGTGACGGAGGCCTCAAGAGCATCGATTGTGGATTTCACAACAAGTTTGCCGTCGTCGGCTCGTTGTCCATTGGTTGATGTAACCGTAATCGTCTGCTCTGAGCCGCTAATCAACTCCATGCCGACCAGCGTGAGCGTCTGCTCCGATTTGACTTGCGTCACGGTGGTCGATTTTCGGCCGTCGGGGAACTTGAGCTTAAACGTTCCTTGGGCCGATGCGCCCGTGGCAAAACTCGAGACCAACGCAAACAGAGTTGTCAGATAGAAACTGCGAATCATGTGAAACTCCTCTCATCAGAAATTGATGTTGTTCTTGACCGGTACTTGTCTACTTCGCCAGTTGCCGGTCAAGCTTGGTTTTTAGGCCGGGAAGAATCCGAATTGCATTCCCATGATACACCTTTGTCAAGACATTATCTGGTAGTCCTAGACCATAAATATTCCAAAGCCCTTGTGGCGGGAACTCCTTTTCTGAGTAGGGAAAGTACTCGTCATACGTTTCCAGAAACCGCCAATAGAGAGCAATTCGCGTCTCGGGCCAGGGACCGTCCGTTCCAAACAAGACACGGTCAGCGTGATCCAAGATGAAACGACGCGTCGTATACGGCTGCCGGCCAAGCTCGCCGATCCGCGAAGCAAACTCGATAAATAAATTGGGATATTTATTCAGCCAGTCGGCCACCGTCGCCAGATCTTCGGCGCTATTGGCCATGTGAGCACCAATAAAGGTCGTCTGCGGATGTCTTGCGATAACACGATTCCTGGCCTCCAGCAACGCCTCTCGACTGGGAAACTTGTCAGCTGGAAAACTCCATTCTGGGTGGCGATGCAACTCCTCCCAGCGCTCATTCGTCTCGTCAATGGTCCGAAAAAACGCGATCGGATCTGCCGTGTGAATGATGATCGGCAGCCCTAATTCACCACACTTGCGCCAGATTGGATCCCAGCGTGGATCATCGATCTGCATGAGGGACCCGTCCGGATTGCGATAGCCGAGACCAAATTGCTTGAACAATTTCAGACCGCTGGCTCCTTTTTTCTTTGCTTCGCCCAACGCAATCGCTGTCCGATGCGCGAAATCTTCACGTTGGCAATCCCATGTCACCGGGTCGTCTTGCTGCCCGTCACCGACCCAATTGACGTTGGCAAAAATGAGAAAACGACTTGGGTATTCTGTCCACAAGTATCTTGCATGTTCGTCAAAGTCGTCACCCAGCTTTCCGTCCAGGCTGACGCAAACGGCGATATTGTTCCGGTCCATCAGCTTTACGAATTCATCCAGTTGTTCCGGTGAGTGTTTCAGACGGTAGCGAAAATGGGTATGAATATCGACGACCGAGAACTTGGCACGCGTGAGCAGGGTCTGTCTGACCTTGAGGTTGGAACGTGGTCGAAAACGGCTCAAGAGCAGATCGCGACCTTCACGCCCATCTAGCGGGTCGCGAGAGTTTTCCTCCGGATCCGCCGCCTCAGGCGTGCGCGACTTTGCTGTTTGTAGTGTGCCGGTCTTGCGTGGTGCCTCCTGTGATCGTACGAAACTCGGTAAAAACACCGAGATGGAAAGAAAAACCACGAAACTCTGCCACGCTGACGATCGTAGAATTGTGCGCATCCAGTGACTCCTGTTTTGACTGGATCGTTCAATGAAACTGCATGTGATACCATATCATCATGTCGCCCGATCATACACAACAACAATCCAGCCAAGAGCAGCAGCGTGCCCGCCAACTGAGTATGCACAGCACGCTGCCGCCAGTGGATGTCCCTGGGTACGAAGCGCAAAGCCGGTTAGGCAGCGGCGCCTTCGGAGAAGTCTGGATTGGGACGGACAAGAAAACCTCGCGTCGTGTCGCCATCAAATTCTTCATGCACCGTTCAGGGCTCGACTGGACGCAACTCTCGCGCGAAGTCGAAAAGTTGGTGTTGCTGTCCACTGACCGCTACGTCGTGCAGTTGCTGGACGTGGGGTGGGAGTCGGACCCGCCCTACTACATTATGGAGTATATCGAAAATGGGTCGTTGGAAGACCTGTTGCGTGAACAGGGGCAGTTAAACGTTCGCGACGCCGACGAAATGTTTCGCGAAATCGCCATTGGGCTGATGCACGCTCATGGCAAGGGTGTGCTTCACTGCGACCTCAAGCCGGCCAACATCTTGCTGGACTTGGACAATAAGCCGCGTTTGGCGGACTTCGGTCAATCGCGATTGTCGCACGAACAGTCGCCGGCGCTCGGTACGCTGTTCTACATGGCACCCGAACAGGCAGATCTGACAGCCGTCCCCGACTCGTGCTGGGATGTATATGCGCTGGGCGCATTGCTCTACTGTATGCTAACGGGTTCACCCCCTCATCGTTCTGAAGCTGTCACCGGTCAGTTGGACAGTGCTTCAGGACTGGCGGACCGATTGGCCAAGTATCGCAAACTGATTGCCGCGGCACCGGCACCCGCGGAGCACCGCCGGACTGCCCGCGTAGATCGTCCGTTGGCGGACATTGTCGATCGCTGCCTGGCATTTGACCCACAACGCCGGTTTCCTAATGTCCAGGCAGTCATTGATGCGTTCAACGCTCGCGACACGGCTCGGCTGCGACGGCCTTTGATGTTGATCGGGTTTGTCGGCCCAATCCTATTACTAACGATCATGACGATTTTTGGAATGCGCGGTTACGAACGGGCCGTGAGACAGTCTGAAAGCTTGGTCACAATCAAGGCGCGCGAGAATAACGTAATGACGGCGCGTCTGGCGGCCAGTTCGATCGAAGGCGAAATCTATCGCTATTTCGTGTTGATTGAACGGGAAGCCAGCCAGGCGGCGTTTCAAACAGAATTCAATCTTGTCGCGAAATCGGACATCGTCAAGAACATTAGTGATCCCGATATTTCATTCGAAGAGCGCGCTGGACTACGTAGCTCGTTTTTCGCCGACGAAACACGTCAAGCGCTGAACGACTACTTGCAGCGACGCCTCGACGAACACCTGCGAAAACTGAACGAGAACGAAAGCGAACTGAAGATAGCCAGTTTTCTCGTTGTGGATGCTTCCGGACGGATGCTGGCCGTGGCCTACGATCATGATGAGCCCAGTCGTTCCATCGGCTGGAATTATGCCTATCGAACCTACTTCCATGGCGGTCCTGCGGATCTCCAACACGAAAATCAAACACTGCAGCAGTTTGAGCAGACCCCGCGAGGGATCGAACCAATTCGTAAGACACATTTCTCCGCGGCTTTTCGAAGCACCACCACGGGGCTTTGGAAAATCGCTGTGTCGACACCGATTTTCCGCGACGAGAACCCGGAATCCGATGTCGTCGGCGTGCTTGGCATGACCGTCAACTTGGGCGATTTCGCCTATTTTCGAAACACCAACCTGAAGGATCGATTTGCTGTCTTGATCGATGGCCGTCGTGGACCGAATCAGGGCGTTATCTTGCAACACCCTCTTTTTGACATCATGGGCCAAGATGGCAAGGGTCCGGCCGAAGACCACAGTGCAACCGAGTTTCGCGTGACAGAGGCTCAGTTGGCAGGTCTCCAACCAGATTCTGTCTACCGTGATCCGTTAGGAGAAACGTCGGAGGGCGAGCTGTATCGTGGCGACTGGATTGCGTCGTCTGCCAACGTGTCACTTCCCGCGGAAAACTCGTCGAATGAAGGCATTGTTGTCCTAGTACAAGAGCGCAAGGACAAGGCCACGGCACCTGTTCAGGAACTTGGCGGCCAACTAAAGCGCGAAGGACTTTGGGCCCTGGGGGGCGTCATCGGCGTCGTCATCGTGTTGTGGTATATCGCCTTGCGAATGATGGTCGACCCACGTTCGTCGGTCTGGCGCGCCGCAGCCACTGGTCCGGCCGCCAGCGGGACAACACGTCACATTACGAATGCTACCCCTAGCCACAATCTGACAACTTTACCCGCACCTCCACGACAAGAAGAGTGAGCAGATGAAATCGTCGTCGACCGCTTATATCCTCTGGCTCTTAGGCTTACTGGGTTTCTGCGGTATCCATAGGTTCTATGCCGACAAACCGGTCAGTGGAATTATCTGGCTGTTCACTGGTGGTCTTTGCTTCGTGGGGCAGTTCATCGACCTGTTTCTGGTCCCTACCATGATCGACGAAGTGAATTTGAAACACCGTGCGCTGAGCAGGTGACTTTCGTTCCACACTAGGAAGCTTGTATTAGGTTCATCTGTACAGATGAGTCAAGTTTTCAGCGACGGGCACCGACCGCAGGTTGGTCGGGGAGCGAGTCGCCGCAATCGAGCGACAGCTTGCGTCGGTCCAAGGCACAGCCTCGCTAGCCCAAGTTCCCCAGTAGTGGACCAAATCTGATTTTCTAGAAATATTTTCGGTGTTGATTCGACGTAAGTTGTTTCG
>NYXM01000200.1 GCA_002685655.1 Planctomycetaceae bacterium | reverse complement strand
GGCGTACAGATCCGCACCCAGGAAAAGGAAGGGCATCCTACGATCGAGGCCGTGATGGAAGGAAGCGGAGCCAAGAATGCTGGCATGTTGGCTAACGACGTAATTGTCTTGGTCAAGGGAAAGCCGGTGAGGAGCTTCGCGGAACTTCTGCAGGCTGTCGGCAAGCATCGGCCGGGCGACGTCTTGAAGACAACCGTCGAGCGCAACGGAAAGACCATAGAAATGGAAGTTCGTCTCGGTATGCGCGATGACGTCTTTCAGAATCTGATGCCGCATTCTTTTAGCGGAAGCGATGGCTTGAACGGGCCGTTGAATCAACGTCGGGACGACTTTCCAGCCGCCATTCAGCATGATTCAGTTCTGTTGCCCAGCCAGTGTGGCGGGCCCATCGTCAATGTGTCCGGCCGCGTGATCGGGATCAACGTGGCGCGGGCGGATCGAACCGTGTCGTACGCACTTCCCAGCGAAACCGTGACGGCGATCGTAGAAAAAGCCCAAGCCAAATTGGCGGAAACCGAAACCAATCCAACAACTACGACGAATTGACAAGCAAGGGAACGCACTTTGATGAAATCGGGTTACCTATTCGCCTGGTTAGGGATACTGACGTTGTTGGCGATAACGTGCCAAGCTCAGCCGCAGCGGGGGAGAAACCGTGGCTACGTCAGATTGTCACGGGACACACTCTTCCGGCTCTTGGAGATGCCACCCGTTCGTAAGGAACTTGAGTTGCGCAAACTCCAGATCGACATGCTGGACGATCTCCAAGCGGATTTAGGTCAGCAGCGGCGGGCTGCTTTTTTCAGCGGTGGTCCGTTGGAACTCCCCGGGGGCCGGCGCGGCCCTGAAGGATCGGGACAGGCATTGCAGGACGGGTTGGACAAAATGCAAGCCGAGGTCGAGAAGATTCGCGTTCAGGGTGAGAAACTGGTGACCGTGATCCTCGATTCAGGACAAACCAACCGCCTTAGTCAAGTGCGTTTACAGTACGAAGGCACCCGCGCTCTTGATCGTCGCGAGTTCCGCGATCAACTAGGCGTGACGGACGAGCAATTCAAGAAGATCCAAGAGCTCCGTCGAACGGAAGATGATCCTTCGCCTTTGAGGCGTCGACAGAAAAAACTGGATGAGCCCGTGTTGGCGTTGCTCAACCAAGGGCAGCAAGTGAAGTTCAAAGAACTGCAAGGTGAAGCTTTCGAGTTTCCACTGCCGCTGCCAGCCGATTTGCGCGGCCTGCGAGATCCCCAAAACGGCAATCGACGACGTCGTCCACCACGGAGATAAGCCATGAAGCAGAATTGGATCGTCATCTTCCTGGCAACTTTGTCTTGCGCACTCACCCATGTGCAGGCCGCCGAACAACCCAATATCCTCTTCATCATGGTCGATGATCTGGGCAAGGACTGGATCAGTTGTTACGGCGCGGACAGCATCCAAACTCCACATATCGACAAACTGGCCAAGAGTGGCCTGAAGTTTCACAACGCCTATTCGATGCCGCAATGCACGCCCACGCGCGTCACACTGTTAACAGGGCAGTATCCCTGGCGGACCGGTTGGGTCAATCATTGGGATGTGCCACGCTGGGGTGTCGGCTATTTCGACTGGGAACGATACACCTCGTTTGCGTCGGTCATGAAATCCGCCGGCTACGCCACGGCCATTGGCGGCAAGTGGCAGATCAACGATTTTCGCATCGAACCCAATGCCCTTGAGAAGCACGGTTTCGATGATTGGTGCGTTTGGACGGGGTTCGAGGGCCAGAACCCGCCTAGCGCCAACCGATACTGGGATCCGTATATTCATACCCGCCAAGGAAGCAAGACGTACAAAGGCGAGTTTGGTCCCGACGTCTATTGCAACTTTCTGATCGACTTCATGAAGAGTCATCGTGACGATCCGATGATGCTGTACTTTCCCATGGCGCTGACCCATGGACCTTTGACCCACACGCCGACCGAGCCGGACGCTACCGGACGAGATCGGATTGCCGCCATGGTGCGTTACACGGACACGCTGGTTGGACGACTCGTTGCCGCCGTGGACGACCTAAACCTGCGGCAACGGACGATCATTATCTTTACGACGGACAACGGCACTAGCGGTGGGCTACTGGGCACCGTCGGCGGGCAGCGGCCCAGTGGCGGCAAGGCAAAGAAATACGAGGGTGGTGTCTGCGAACCGTTCATCGTCAACTGTCCGGGGCGGGTCCCGGCCGGCGTGGAGACCGATGCGCTGACGGATTTTTCAGATCTGTTACCAACATTCGCTGAGCTGGGTGGCGCGGAGATTCCCTCGAACCTGGTGCTGGACGGCAAGTCGATGGCACAGGTCATTTTGGGAAAGGCCGCCGACTCGCCTCGCAGTTGGATCATGGCGCTCGGCCACGGCGCCGCTCGCCTTGATGCAGAAGGTGTTCGTGGAGTCGATGATTACGCGGATCGTGTGATCCGTGACAGGCGGTACAAAGTCTGGATCGAACCAAATCGCAATATCTCCGCCTTCTACGATCTCCAGTCCGATCCACTCGAGCGCCACAACTTGCTTGGAAGCCAGTTGTCTGAACCGGCCAAAATGTCGCTGGCCAAGTTCCAAGGCGTTATGAAGACGATGCCGGCCAATGACGCGCGCCCACAATACCGCCCTCGAGAATCACAACCGTGGGACAAGGCCGTCGGTTCGTCGAAAAAAAAGCCGTCGCCGAAGTCCCGCTCACCGAAGAAGCGTCGATCCCCAAAGAAATAACACAACATGCACGTACGACTCGATACGCTTCTTTGGCTGACCGTCGCGATCCAGCTGGCTGCCAACGCGTCATTCGCTGCTGGGCCCTATCAAGCGACGGGTCTCAAAGTAGGTGAAGTCGATGGCACCTCGGCGATTGTCTGGACTCGGCTGACGCGCAACGCAAAACGGAATTCGGCCGACGGTCCGATGGTCACGTTTGAGATGTCGAAAACCAAAAAGAAACAAGTCGTCGACGTGATTTACCCAGCGGGAACCGATGTCGGCAGTTTACGTGATGCGGTTCCTGGAACTGCTGGGGAAGTAAGAGTGCTGTACCAGCGCCAAGGTGTGGATGACTGGCAGGAAACCGACTGGCACGATGTCGATCCTCAATGGGATTTCACGCACCAGTTCAAGCTGACCGGATTGCAGCAGCAGGCGCGCTACGCACTCCGCGTCGAATCGCGCTCCGGCGGCGAGGCGGGTCAGACGATCAACGGCGAGTTTCGCACAGCACCCGCTGTTGACGACCCCGCACGTGTCGTCTTCACCATCTCCACGGGACAAGCATTTCGCGACAAGGATCTGCCCGAGGGCTACAAGATCTATGCCCCGATGCTGGCCTTGGATCCCAGCTTCTTTGTTCACACTGGCGACATTGTCTACTACGATCGGCTCGCCAAAACCGCCGCGCTGGCCAACTATCATTGGCAGCGCACCTATGGCCTGCCAACCAACGTCACCTTCCACAATCGCGTGGCCAGCTATTTCATCAAGGACGATCACGACAGCTGGCAGAATGACTGTTGGCCGTCAATGAAAAACCAGAAGATGTTTCAGTTTACGTTTGCCCAAGGCCTGGCGATTTTCCCCAAGCAAGTGCCGATGGGTCGATCGACCTACCGCACGCGACGATGGGGCAAGGACTTGCAGATCTGGCTGGTGGAGGGACGTGACTTTCGCAGCGCCAACACCATGCCGGACGGACCAACCAAGACAATCTGGGGCGAGGCGCAGAACGACTGGTTCAAGCAGACCGTCGCGGCGTCGGATGCCACATTCAAGGTCTTGATCAGCCCCACGCCGGTTGTTGGCCCGGATCGCACGAATAAGAACGACAATCATGCGAACAAAGGATTTACGCAGGCAGGTGACGAGCTGCGTAAGTTTATCGCCAGCCAGAAGAATCTCGTCGTGGTATGCGGCGACCGTCATTGGCAGTACATGTCGGTCCATCCTGGCACCGGCGTGCGCGAGTATTCGTGCGGTCCGGCCAGCAACCAACACGCTGGCGGCTGGAAGCAATCGGATTTGCGCCCCGACTATCACAAGTACTTGAACGTCGTCGGCGGGTTTCTTTCCGCTACTGTAGATCGCAAAGCGGGCGCGCCCACACTTTCCTTTCGCTACCACGATGTGGCCGGAAAGGTGCTTTTCGAAGATCACCTCACCGCGGATTGATCGACGCGTAATTCGACGATGCAGCGAAGCTGAAAGAGAGGTGACGGTAATCCGACGTAGATCTCATCTTTATCTCTCACGTTTAGAGATTTGACCGCTGTCGTTGCCAACCTGCCAGGGCAACATTTTCGCGATCCATCCGCCACAATGATGTCGGCAGCAGCAAGATCGCTGCGGCGACTGCCGTGAAAATCGAACCAAGTAGCAGGGGGCTGCCGATTGCGATTAGCAGCAGACCAATTTCGGATGGATGACGCAACCAAGCGTAAATGCCATCGCGCACAATCAATCTCTCGACACGAATGTCGCTGACAAACTGATTCCCCAGAGCTCGAATTGCCTCGACACGCAGAATAATCCCGCTGACCAACAGTGATCCGCCCATAGCCTGCATGGCAAGAGCGCGGCGGCTGTGGAGGAGCCATTCGATCTGGGCTGACCAAAACACCGCGAGCAAGCAAATGCCAACGAATAACGAGACTCGCAGGGCCAATTTGTCGCGAATCGAAGTGTCACTGGCTTGGACCTCCGGTGTGAGAAACCGGCTTTCCAACACGCCGGCCGCCGTGATGCCCAATGCGAAGCAACCGATCTCCCAACCCATTGCCGCCCGACCCATTGCCAACGGACCGGTTAGCACCAAAGTTGGCAGCAGCAACACACAAAGGTGAATTGCGTGTGCCGTCATCACCAGGCCAACATCCGTCAGCTTGACCTCCCGCGTACCTGTCATTCATCATCCGGATCAGTGAAATGGTTGATCAGTTCCATGTACTGATCCTGGGGAATCTGTAACGTGTCGGCCAGTTTCGCGAGTTGAGTTTGGTGTCCAGGCCGCAAGTCACCGGCGGCGGACATCGTAAAATATGCCAGCCTTACGACGAGCCCTTTGCCATGATCAGATAAACTATCTGCGAGCGAACCCACATAGGAATTCAGATCTCCGCCCGAAGAACTGGCCATCGCGATTTCGTTGTTCAACGTTTCCTCGGGCACTGGCAGTCCCGCCAATTCCATGAACTGTCTCTTGATCTCGGCTCGTTCGGTATCGTCCACTCCGCCGTCGGCAAGTGCCGCCATGATCATCACGCGAAGCATTTGAGATTGCATCTCAAGTCGTTCTTTCTCGGGATCGTACGAAGTAATCTCTTCAGCAAAAGTGCCTCGGCAAGAACCGCATTCCACATATCTTCCAGCGATATCAAGTGGGATCAGCGGTATGAAATAGAGCGTGAAAAAGTTACGCACTTGCTTCAAATTGAAATTCTGTGGCGTTTCGCACTGAGGGCAATTGAACTGTCCAGATTCGACAACGGAAGTGATGCCGCGAGAACCCCAAATGATCATGGCGATTGCTCCTTGTAATCGGGACCGGTGCAAACGCTCCTGACGAAATTGCATCCGATGTGTATGAAAAGTCTGTCGTGCAATGTCGGACAGATCGATAGTACGCAGTGTACCAGCAAGGCAGCGTACCAGCACCGCAGTGTTCCACCCTGACGTCGTCTTTGATTCAGGTCCGATTTTAGCGACGTGGATTGCTCGTCGCTACTTGGATCAGGCGAATATCAGCACGAAAACGGAACGAAATCGAAGCCGTCTACCGTAGAAATAACCTGCCATCAACTGTTTCACCCCGTCGATCTGTTGCAGAGGTGCGATTGCATCTGACCGCCAACTGGCCAGACGGTGGTTGATCAAGTGGGCGCGCGGTGTCATGATTTCCTCGTAGGCTAGGAGACGCCGCACCTTTCATTTACAGAGAGATAATTGCACCATGAGCTATCGAGTCACTGCATTTACCATCGCAATCTTGGTTCTGGCGGGATCGCTCGCGCGGGCCGCTGATCAGCCGAACATCGTGTTGATCATCTCCGACGACCAGTCGTGGACTGATTATAGTTTCATGGGTCACGAGCAGATTCAGACGCCGCGCATCGACCGCTTGGCACGTGAGTCACTGACGTTTACGCGCGGCTACGTGCCAGACAGCCTTTGTCGACCCTCGCTGACGACCATGGTGACGGGACTGTATCCGCATCAACATGGAATTGTTGGTAACGATCCGCCGCCCCCCAGCGATCTGGTAAACAAATCAAAGGCGGTTCAACGCGCTGACCCACGTTACCTGCAACAGCGGATCGACTACATCAAACATATCGATCAGGTGCCAAAACTGGCCGGCCTGCTGGGAACCCAAGGATACTTGAGCCACCAGTCAGGGAAATGGTGGGAAGGGAGTTTTCGTCGAGGTGGCTTCACGCATGGGATGACGCATGGCGATCGGACGGGCCGTGGACGCCATGGAGATTTGGGGCTGGCCATTGGGCGGCAAGGTATGCAGCCGGTGTTCGATTTCATCGACTTGAGTACACAGCAGGACAAACCGTTTTTTGTTTACTACGCGCCGTTCTTGCCGCACACGCCGCACAATCCGCCGGCGCGTCTGTTGAATGAATACAAAGGCAAAACGCCTCATCTTCCCGTCGCTAAATATTGGGCCATGTGCGAGTGGTTTGACGAGACCGTTGGTGAACTGGTCGACTATCTTGACGAGAAAAAGATCGCTGAAAACACCATCGTTCTGTATGTCACTGACAACGGGTGGATCAATCGCACCGACCGCAGCGCCTATGCCTTGCGATCAAAGCGATCGCAATACGAAGGCGGCGTCCGTACGCCGATCATGATCCGCTGGCCGGGCCACGTGACACCGCGGAGGGACGAGTTGCATTTGGCCAGCTCAATCGACCTGGTCCCAACCGTGCTGGCCGCAACTGGGTTGGAAAAGACCGACGCAATGCAGGGTATCAACTTGCTGGATGCAGACGCGGTCGCCAAGCGAAAGGCAATTTTCGGTGAGATCCTCGAGCATGACATCCAGCACATGACGGACCCCGTCGCCAGCTTGCGCTTTCGCTGGGTGATTGATGGCGATTGGAAGCTGATCGTGCCCCACGGAGGGCGCGAGCCAGAGGCCGAGGTCGAACTGTTCAATATCACCGCTGATCCGCACGAGACGCAAGACGTATCGAAAGACCACGCCAAACTGGTCGGCGAATTGACGAAGAAGATCAATGCCTGGTGGGATGTCGACGGCTAGTGCGTTGTCAAAGCAATAAAGTGGGGTAAGCTCCTGCTTGCCTTGGGTTTCGCGGCCATAGATTGCAAGCTGGAAGCTCATGCCACTGAAGTTCCAACCTCCCTCCCTCCCGCTTTGACACACGTTTGCAGGCTCGGAAGTAATCGATCTGAGGGCAGAATGATCTGGCGATTTGAAGTAAGCTGAATGAACGAAGATTCCCCGCGTATGGAGGCCTGTGTGTTTCGAACCACCACCGTTATCGTTATTCTTTTCGCGTCGACTGTGCTGGCCGATGACCTACCTCGCGGCGTAGTGAACACGCAAGACCCAAACGACGTGTCGCTCTCGCCGCAAGAGTCCCTCGCGCGGATCACCGTGCCGGATGGCTTTCACGTGACACTATTTGCCGGCGAGCCGGATGTTCGTCGTCCCATCGCTTTTGATTTTGATGATCGAGGCCGATTGTGGGTGGTTGAGAATTACTCTCACCCGGAGTGGAATCCGGATGGAGCGAAGGATCGCATTCTTATTCTTGAAGACTCCGATCACGACGGCGAGTTTGATCGGAGAACTGTGTTTTGGGACAAAGGACGTTATCTGACCGGGATCGCCGTTGGTCATGGCGGGATCTGGATCGCAAACACGCCCGAATTGAGTTTTATACCGGATCGCGATTTCGACGGCATACCGGACTCGGACCCAGTCGTCATGCTCGATGGGTTTCAACGATCGAAGAACAACGTACTGAACAACTTCCATTGGGGGCCGGACGGCTGGCTTTACGGAGCAATTGGTCTGGCAGATCCTTCAAGCGTTGGCAGACCGGGCGCTTCCGACGAAGAGCGGACGCAGATCACACGTGGGATCTGGCGTTTTCATCCGACTCGCCATGACTTCGAGGTGATGGCTGAAGGGATGGTGAATCCGTGGGGTGCAGACTTCAACGAGTTCGGCGATCTATTTACGACAAATACCGTCATCGCACACTTGTGGCACATCGTACCGGGCATGTACTGCCAGCGTCGGGACAACGAGCATGACAACCCGTATGTCTATCGCCGAATCCAATCCATCACCAATCACCTGCACTGGGGCGGCGGCCAGTGGCAGAACTCTCGTAAGGCGGACGGTCGGCACTCTGTCGCCGGCGGCGGGCACGCTCACTGTGGTGCGATGATCTATCTCGGCGACAACTGGCCAGAGGCGTATCGTGGCAAGTTGTTTACTGCGAATCTGCACGGCAATCGCGTCAACTGCGATCAGCTTGTTCCCAGTCGATCGACATATGTTGGTGTTCATGACGAAGACTTTTTGTTCGGCAACGATCCGTGGTTCCGTGGGATGTCAGTGAAGTACGGACCTGATGGCGGTGTGTACGTCTCTGATTGGCATGACTTCGGCGAGTGTCACGACAGCGACGGCAGTCATCGCAGCAGCGGCCGGATTTATAAGGTCGTGTTCGGCAAGCCGGAGAAGCGGGCCGTTGATCTTCAGGGTCTGAGCGATCACGAGCTTGTTGCGTTGCATTTGCATCCCAACGAGTGGTTTGTGCGCCACGCGCGGCGGATTCTCCAAGAACGCGCGGCTGCCGGAAGCGACCTATCTGCAGCACACCAGCGGCTGCAAGATATCTTTAGAAACACTGATGCTGAGACCAACAAGTTGCGAGCGTTCTGGACACTGTTTGTGACCGACGGCATGGATGAAAATGCACTCGCGAATCTGTTGGACCATGACAGTGAGCACGTGCGGCGCTGGGCGATACGCCTTCTGGTTGAATACGGACCACCCAGCGTCAAGGCCGTGGCCGCCATGAACGCCGTAGCTTTGGCCGATGATTCTCCAAAAGTGCGGCTGGCAGTGGCGGCAGCGATGCCTCGGCTAAGACTCGAACATCGTTGGCCGATCGCCAGAGCCTTGATGACGCACGCTGAAGATGCGACCGACCCTTACTTGCCCCTGATGATCTGGTATGGCATCGAGCCTTCTGTGTTGGAAGATCGACCTGCTGCGCTGAAACTCGCTTCCACTTCTCGCATTCCTTTATTGCGTCGCTACATTACACGCCGTTTGTTGGACGGGGATTCATCAAACACCGACCAAGTTGTGACGTCCGTGTTGGAGTGCCGCGATGAAGCTGTTCGGCTTGACCTGTTGCTGGGCGTGCTTGAAGCTTTGGAAGTGAGTGGCCCGCACGATCCACCGAACTCGTGGAGTACTCTCTACTCTCAAGTTGCTTCCGCTTCGAATCCTGTATTACGTTCGACTGCCGTGCGACTGGCCACGATATTTGGAGACAAGAGAGCAATTGGCAGCCTGCGCCGGGTTGTACTCGACAGAGCTGCCCCCGCCAGTGAACGTCGCGATTCGCTGCTCGCGCTCTTGAACGTCGAAGACGGCGTGAAGGTCTCAATGTTGCATCAATTGGTGACCGAAGCACCGATCCTGCGTCCCGATGTGATTCAGTCGCTCGTTCTTCGCAACGAATCTTCAACGCCAGACGTGATACTTGATGTTTACTCTGACCTTGATCCAGCCGAGCGGCAAGATGCGATCAGTGTGCTGGGTACACGACGCAGCTTTGCCCTGAAACTGCTCGGCGCCATTGAGAGCGGAGTGGTCAATCGCAGTGACGTTTCGGCGTTCGCATTACAACAGCTCCGAGTATTCAGAGACAAGACGATTCAAGATCAGGTTAACGCTCTTTGGGCCGACGATGCAGAGCGGTTAAACAAATCAGACGAGATTGCTCGCTATAAGGCGCAAATGACCCCCGACTATCTCACAAAAGGCAATGTTCAAGCCGGACGCAAAGTATTCGAGCGAACATGTTCGAAATGTCACACGCTGTTTGGAGAGGGCGGTAACATTGCTCCTGATCTAACCGGTTCGGGTCGCAAGCAACTCGATTACGTCTTGAGCAACCTGATCGATCCGAGCGCAGTTATTGATCCGGCCTACCGGTTGACGACGATGATAACGGTTGATGGCCGAGTGCTCAGTGGTTTCATCGTCCATCAGGGCGATAAGTTCGTCGTGCTTCGCACGCAGGAGGCTCAGGTCCGGCTCGCGATGGACGACATTGATGAGTTGAATACCTCCAGTAAATCGATGATGCCCGAAGGGATGCTCCGCAGCTTCAGTGACGAAGAAGTTCGCGATCTGATCGTGTACCTTGCCAGCCCGCAACAGGTTTCTCTTGCCAAGTCTGTCAACACGCGGTGACCCGTTTTCTGGCTGTTCTCACTTACTTGTCCACATCTCCCACTGCTCGTTGATCCATTGGGGATCAGGTTGCGTATCCGTGACGAGATAGCGATATCGCGCTTTGAAAGGATGGTCACGATCGATTAGAAAGGTTCCGTCGGCACAAGGCACGAAACAAAAGTAGGGTTTCGTTGGATGAAGCCTCGTGGCCTGCGGTGCCCTGAAGTTCTTGGTGTGGCTCAGCACCGTGATACTGACAGGTTTGCCGCCAATGCTTCCGGACAGTGCCACCCACTTTGCATGTTGCTGATTCCCTTTGAGCCGATCGGAGCCAAGGTCGTTCACGAACTCACTCGGTTCGCGAACGAGATCGGGGCGCTTGCGAACGTCTCTGTCTTTTTCGGTTAACCACCGCGTCGGACCTCGAAGAACGATGCCGCCGTAGTGGTGTTTGCTTACCGTAAGCGGCTTGTCCGTAATGGCCATCTGATTAGTTTCCAGATCGAAGCAGTGATACGTCGCGTCGGTCTGGTAAACGGTGATCTTCCATCGCTCTCGTAAGACATCAACGGGTGGTCTTGTCTCTGCGCGGTGAAGTAGGTCGACTTCAAATCCGGCGACGTCACTCTGTTGAAACGCGGAAACGACGCGCTCGTGGAGGACTCGCCCTGTGCCTCCAGCGAGATTCCAGAAATCGATGGCTCGGCCATCGTAGGTCGTCTTCACCCAAGCGGAGAAGATTCCGTGTTGATGCGGGTGATCTACCGGAAACATCTCCGTCACGGTCTGGCCCTGCGGAGAATTCACCGGATGCAGGCAGCCACTGCGCTCGTACACAGTGTCGATTCCGGGAGGGGCCGGCGGCGACACCTTATTGTAGGTGACGACTACCCTGTCACCTCGTGCTACGGTGATCACGTTATCCGTCTCAACGACTCGCAATACCTGGGCGGCCACCACATTGGCCAGGCATGTGATTGCGAGCCAAACAACCAGAGGTGACCCGAACTGCCTCGTTCGCGCCAGGGACGAATTCGCAAAAGTCAATGAACTCGAAGACAATTGCAGCCTAAAGCTCTGGAAATAGTCGATGTAGGCGGAATTCTCACACGTCATTTCCAAACAACCTCTTTTTTCCAAGTTTCGATTGCCAGCTTCATCGCCGCCGCACGCTCGGCGTGCTGGGCCACGAGGTTGGTTGATTCACCGATATCTTTGCTTAGATCGTACAATTCGACCCTGTCCATTTTCACGATCATTTTCCAACTGCCATCCCGCATGGCGGTTCCAAGTTTGGGTTCATAGCCAAAATAGACGCGACGGGTCTTCAGGTCGTCACCGCTGAGTAACAGGCCACGAATACTGCGTCCATCAAGATGGCGTTCGGTCGGAATGTCGATGCCCGCCAATTCTGTGAACGTGGGCAGGAGGTCCATTCCGAGGGCTAGTTGATCCGATTTCGAGCCGGCTTTGATCTTGCCGGGCCACCAGGCGATTGCAGGAACGCGATGCCCGCCCTCGTAGTGGCTGAATTTTCCGCCACGAAACGGTCGGTTCGAGCCGGCACCGATCGCGCCGTTGTCAGACAGGAAGAACACGAATGTGCGCTCGGCCATGTCGGTACTTCTTATAGTGTCAAGAATCTGACCAATGCCTTTGTCCATTTCTTCGAGCATGATCTTGTACTTGGGTCGAATTCGATCGCGGCTCCACCGTTCGGATTTCGGGACGGGTTTGCGATTCTCTGGCGTGTCGTCCGGCGTTTGGAACGGCAAGTGAACGGCCTCGTGCGCAACGAGCATGAAGAACGGATGCGTCGTGTTCTTTTCGATGAACTGCACGGCATTCTGGGAAATCAGGTGTGTCGAGTATCCCGGCTGATCTTCCTTCTCGAGTCCGTTATGCCAGGAGTTCCTGTGGACGTGATAGTCGATGTACCCAGAGAGGTAGCCACGGAATTCATCGAATCCGTGATGAATTGGATTGAATTCCTGCTCCACACCCAGGTGCCATTTACCGAACAATGCGGTTCTATAACCACCTTGTTTCAGCAGACGCGGGATCGTCAGCTCACTCGGATGAAGTCCAGGTGTGTCCAGGTGACGCGCGACGACGTCCACGATTCCGACTCGCTGCTGGTAACGCCCGGTAAGGAGTCCGGCTCGTGTCGGGCTGCACACGGAACTGTTGCTATGAAAGTCGATAAAGGTCAGACCTTCGGCAGCCATTCGTTCCAAGTGTGGTGTCTTCACCCAACCGTCGTACACGCTGGTGTCACCATAGCCCAAGTCGTCCGCCACGATCAAAATGATGTTCGGTCGCGGGTTCGAATCGGCACATCGGCCATTGATGGTAACAAGTTGTGACAGAGATGTTACCAGGACCAAAACGATCAGGGTAGTTATTCTGTATCGTAAATGACGCTTCATTACAATGCGGTGACGCAACGTCTTCGTTGCTGGGGAGTTGAAGTGCATCGTGACCCATTCATTTGGAGCCTGGTCGTTCGGCGGGGCTTGCAGTGGAATCTGCAGTTGGCACACCAACATCATCTTCCCTGCCGATTCAGCAGTCAACTGTTCTGATCATCGCGGCGATGATTACCTGTTTTACGCGGAAATCAGCCGGCTGTCAGCTGCTCGCGGATCCAGCGGGAGACACTGCTGTACAGATGTTGGAATATAGAAGCGTTGCAGGGGCGGTAGGACCCGCTGCCGGTCTGACCCGCGTGGAGTTGGCAGCTGGTGGACGGACTCAAGGCAACCACGGCTGTGAAACGAGGAGTGAGAAACTCGAAGGCGTCCGCAGTCGATTCGTCGGGCTTCTTGCCTGTGGGCTTGACGGGCAACGAGCCGCCATTGATGGTAGTCAAGGCTGGGTATGTGGGTTCGAGTGTTGCGCGGGGAATGACCTTTTCAAGACGAGCCTGCCACGGCGGTTGGCGTGGAATGTCAATGCGGACAGGTTGCCCCACGCGTTGAGTGAAGACATCGAGGTCGTCTTGTGAAATCGAGAGACGAAGTTCCTTCTGTGATTGATTACCAAGCGACATGATATCGTCACCTTCTTTCAGGTACGTACCCAGGAGCAACGTGAGATTGCGACGAACTATCGTTCCCCCTCGCGGGGCGCGAACTGTGAGCTTTTCGACTTGGGCACGTCTTTCGGCAAGCTGCTTCTGGAGCGATTCGCGGTTTTTTGTTTCAGCTTGTTGCGCCGCCCTTTCGCCTTTCTGTTCGTGATGGCGGCCGCGGATTTCGGATTGGTCGATCTGTATTTCCAGGTCTGCGACGTCGCGGACCAATTCGCGATTCTCCAACAAGGCTAACAATTGGCCCTTTTCGACTTCTTCGCCGCTCTGAACACGAATTTCCCGGACGAAACCGGCGCTTGCAGCGCGGACGACAGTGTGCGGCGAGAATTCGACGACCGCCGGTGCTTCCCGTGCGCCGGGCCACGGTACAAAGCCGAAGACGGCCACACAGATGGCCACGAGCGAACCGTTAACAAGTAGAAATCGCAGGCGACGTGGCTGTTCGCCTGTCTTGCCCCAGACGAAGTATTTCGCAAACGTCCACACTGGCAGGCCGAGCCACATGATAGCTGCGAGGCAGGCCAGTACGACACCCGCCCCTTGAAACAGTGTTACCGCCGTGATGGTCATGGTCACACAGATCATGGTTCGCCAGGCGAGTGACGCCCAACCGTAGACACGAATGAACGCCCCGTGTCCGCGTGACCAGGCAGGCAGCGCCCCCGGAACGCCCAACAGGTAACGCCGCGCCCAATAACGCACGTATTGCTGACCGCTGACGTACAGGTTCGGCATGGCCAATGCATCCGAGAGGATGTAGTACCCATCGAATTTCATCAGCGGATTGGCATTGAACACCAGCGTCGTAAGGCCCGCCATGACAATCGTGTTGAAGCACAGGTTGTTGAGCCAGTCGCTGTTGGTGTTGCTCCAAACGATGGCCGCGATGCCAGCGATCGCTAGTTCAACGTACATACCTGCCGCTGCAACGTTAATGCGGTGGCGGCGCGAGCGAAACCGCCAACTCGAAGTAACGTCGACGTACGCCAGCGGCGCGAACAGAATGAACATGATCCCCGTCTCGCGCACGGTGCCACCATAGCGCTTGCAAACCACCCCGTGTGACGTCTCGTGAACGACTTTCAACATGACCCAGCAGGCGCCCAGCCACAGCCAATTGTCCGCGGAAAAGATGCCTCGTGACGAGACCATGAAGCGATTCCAGTCCGCGAAGATGTTGTAGCCGCCAACGGTCAACAACACCAACCAGCAGGTCACCGCCCACGGCGAGTAGAGCCAACTGAGCCACGGTGCCAATGTCGCGAAGGCACGGTCGGGCCCAAACAGCGGCAACCGGAACACAAGCGGATTGGCACGGGCCAGTGCCTGACGTTGTGCCGTGCGGTCGGCGCTGCACGCCAGTCGTACGGCCAGCGCTGATTGCGCCGTGTGTGCGAGGTCCGATTCGACCAACCAGCGGCACAGACCCGCGGTATCATGCTCGGTCAATCGGTGATGAGGCAGGACTGAAGAAAGATGACTGAGGGCTTCAAGAATTGACGTGCGACCGTCCAACAGCGAGACGAAAGTATATTCCGTGTGACCGAGCCGAAAAAACCGCGAGTTAAGCGGGTCTTCGACTATGTAGTATGGCTGAACACCCGCTGTCTGCGGCGTGAAGATAAGATCGCCGCGCAATGCGAGACGCGTCGATCCGAGTTCACGGACGGATTGGTCAGGTTGGTCGTTCATGAGTCACAATCGCCCGTCGTCGTTCGACACCGATAGGCACCTCGGGATCGAACGCGTCGCCCAAGCGACCCACCAATTCTGTTTACCAAAGGAGTTTCTTCGTCAAGTATTCCCACGGCTTGTGGAACAGGATCCAGCCGAGTGGGCGTCGCAGCGTTTTCACCTTCGCGCGGCCTTTCATTCCGGGTCGTAGATGACTGTCTGTATTGTCTAGCTCTGCTTCAACGATGAAGACGTTGTCCTCGTCTCGGATCTCGGAACGTGGTTGCACTCTTGTTACAACGACTTGCCACGTTTGGCCAGGATAAGCGTCCAGCCGCACGTTGACGGTCTGTCCGATGTCAACGTGCGAGACCTCGTCGTCGGGCAGTGCCACTTCCACGATCATCTTTTCCAGCGGAGCGATCTCGAACAATGTTTGTCCGATGGTAAGGGGTGCACCTTCGGCACGTTCCAAGTCGCCGCTCGCAACGATGCCGGCGATGGGACTCTTGATTTCCAGGTTCTCTGCACGGTGGTCCAGAAGTTGCAATTCCAACTCCAGTCGCTCCGATTCGAGTTTCGCAATCTGTTGTTCCGCGTAGCTGTGCGACGCCTGAGCCACATCCCGTTTCTTGATAGCCTGGTTGAGATCTGCCACGACACTTGCCCTCTGCCAGCGGATTTCGCGGCCATCCATACGCGCCAGCATATCGCCCGCCCGCACCACATCTCCGGGCTTGACCAGCGATTTCTCTAGAGTGCCTTCAAAGGGCGCGACGACGTACCGTCGCGTTACCGGTTCAATTTGGCAATCGCTGGAGATTCTGTACGGTAGCGGAATCAACATCACCGCCACCACAAACGTGATTGCGGCCAGGGCAACCTTGCCTTTCCACGTTTGCCAGATTCGTGCCGCGGTGCGAGCCAGTTGTGCGAGCCAGCCACCTTCTAGACGCTGTACCACGGCGAGCGATGTGGCGAGCGAAGACTCAGCAGTTTGCAGGAATCGCTCGGCAGCGGTCAACGATTCAGCGACATCGGCAAGCACAATCAACGCGCCGACCGCATTGCCATCATTGTTGCGCAGTGGCACGCTAACGGCGGCTTGTGTGTCCTCGAGGGCACAGAGGCGTCTGTGGGCCAGTGCCGGGTGCCGGTACGCGTCGTTTATCGACGGCCACCTGGTGACAGCATCGTGTAACACGGCTTCGTCCATTGCCGACTCGAATGCGCGGACCGTTTGTGACTGCTTGTCGAATCGCGTCACACCGGAAATCGCAGCCAGCCGGCAACGTCCCTTTCCACCTGGTCGCAAACCGACTGCTACGCGCTTGCATTTCAAATACTCTTTAAGCTCTCCGACCAACGAATAGCAGGCTTGTCGCAGGCTCGTCGCGGGAGTTACCTGATCCAGCAATTCGACCAACGCCGCCGAGTCGCGCGCGTTGGAGTCAAGTTCGCGGCCACCCGTCATAACGTGCCACAACATGATGTGACTGACTACCATCTGCACGAGCATCATGTCGTGTGGGGTAGAATTGTTCTCTGAGAAGACGACTCCAATCGCTTCGGGATCACTGCCACGCAGTGGAATCGGTGCCGCGACGATCATGCGAGGCGGAGTTGCCCAGCGTCGCACATCCAGTTCTCCCGTTCGACAAGCTGTATGGCAGGCGGATGTCAGTTGTTGGTAGAAACGATCGTCGTGGTCATCGGCTGCGGTGTGGTCGAGTTGTATCGCGTCGGCCAGTTGGTCTTGCTCGTCACGTTCGCAGTAGAAGACTTCCAGTGGTTGAGCGAAGGCACTCATCCATTCAGCAAGACCTTGGAGCAGTTCGGCCTTTGTCGGCCCGGATGAGGCCAACCGAAGCATCTCGCGCTGAATCCGCCGTAGTAGGTCGGTGTTGTCCGGTGTCGCGTCGATGACCGGCGAGGCATTATCATTGAGCGTGATATCGACCATCGTGAGTCAATTCTCCAAACGCATCTTGCAGCGCTCACCACTGCGGAAACGATTTTTAGCATTCTCGATGCGCAATTTCACGAGCACCAATCCACTCTCCGCGTTGGTAACCGGCGAGATGAACTCAACCACGCCCGTCGTTCGCAGGACCCCGCTGAACCGAATCTTGATTTCTTGATCCAACTGCAGTTTCGCGGCCTGCGCGCTTGTCAACGTGAAGTTGGCCAGCAGTTGATCGAGCTGTACGAGCATCAGTAGATCTGGACTGTTTGGTGCGACAAACTCGCCTACGTCCTTGTGCATTTCCGTGATCACACCGGTAATCGGCGCGCGAACCGTACGTCGCGCGATCTGCGTTTTTGTCTTTTCGTATTCGAGCCGCCTGGTTACCAGGTCCTCTTGCGCCGTACGCAGGTTAGCTTCGGCCACGGTGACTTCAGCCGCAGCCCGATCGACCTCCTCCTGCCGTGCATGTCCTTGAATCCGCAGCGGCTCTAATTTCTCCAGCCGCTCCCTCCGCATCTGCAAGTCGGCGCGTGCTGCGTCGAGCCGGCCTTCGGCTTGCATACTCTGCTCGGCGATGGCCAGCAGCGTTTTGTGTACAGAGCAATTGAGCCGCGCCAGCGGCTGACCGGCCTCGACAGTATGACCATCGCGCACGAAGACCTCCTCAATCGTCCCTGTCTCGTCAGCCGCAACTTTGATCGTACGATACGGTTCGGTAAATCCTTCCAACTCGAAGGCTATTGCCGGCGGCGACGCAGACGAACCGGCGACCATCAGGCCACACGCGATCGCGGCGCGCAATGCGAGCCTCATTCTCGCTTGCAATAGCCACTCTTTCATCGCCAATCTCACGTTGGAAATTCGAACGGAGTCCTGCCACTCCGCCCCACGGTGACATAACACAACGGTATATCTGCGCAATATTGCTTGGAAAAGTTTAGGTTACGGCTAACCGCGTAGTGGAAAATCGACCCGCGAAGCAGGGGCCAGGAAGGCGGTCTAACCGCTACAGGCGTCACAGAAGAGCGCCTATGTCAGGTCCCGCAGGACGCTCTCCAACCAGTCGTCATGAGCGAACAACTGGCGCCGCTGGTAGGCC
>NYXM01000056.1 GCA_002685655.1 Planctomycetaceae bacterium | reverse complement strand
TTCGTTGTAGGTCGCAACAACGACCAACGTGCGGGGTTGTGCATTCACAAGCAGTACGGAGGGATGAACCTTTTGGTGGGCAAGGTGTCTTCAGAGCGCATTCGGCGTAAGCGTAGCGGATCTTTCGTCACATAGGACTCAGGAACAAGGCGCCGCGCACGCCACACGTCCGTGCGACTCGCATTAGAGCTCATTGTACCATGCGGTAGTTGGCCGTCGTGGCCCCTCACGAACGCCGAGTGATTGAGTTATACTTGCCGCTTCCCTCCCTTCAATTTCCCGCCTTTCGACTCGTCTTATGCCTGCATTGGAGCTTAAACCGCAACGCGTCTACGGTCGAGTGTTCTGGCTCGCCTATCTGGCCAACGCGCTGACGATGATCGCCTGGAGCATTCTGGTCCGCTATGCCGACTTCGTGACTCATTTGGGTGGCGCCGAAGGGCAGCTGGGGATGATTGTCGGTGTTGGGATGGTCGGCAGTTTGGTCATGCGATTCGGTCAGGGCATTGGCATCGATCGACTCGGAGCAAGGACCATTTGGCTGTGGTCATTGGTTTTTCTCGTGCTTAGTCTGTTGGCACATTGCCTGATTCATTCGGCGACAAGTCCTGCGATTTTCCTGATCCGGATCTTGATGCAAACCAGTGTTGCTGGGATCTTTGGCGCGTCGATCACGTATATTTCCCGCCGAGTACCACCGGCGCGGATGGCGGAAATTGTAGGAACGCTGGGCACGTCCGGTTTCATTGGCATTTTGGTCGGTCCCCAAGTTGCGGACTGGATCTGTTCCGGTGATACGATCCAACGCGGCCAGCTGAACCAGCTGTTTTTGACAGCGGGATGCCTGGTCAGCGTGGCCTTTGTGGCTGCGTGGGGTGCCACCCGGGGACAAGCGATCAAGCCGATTCGACGATCACCAAACCTCTTCCTGTTAATGCGACGTTACCACCCGGGCGTCGTCATGTTGGTGGCGGCGGCCGTGGGCGCCGGTGTCTCGGTTCCCAACACATTCTTACGAATGTATGCCGCCGAGATTCAGATATCACAAATCGGGATGTTCTTTGCCACCTACGCAATCACGGCTTTTGCGGTTCGCATGTTGACGCGGCGGCAGTTCGAACGACGTGGGAATCGCGTCTGGGTGATGTGGGGTCTCGCCGCCCTGGTGTGCAGCATGTTGCTGTATCTGACGGTTCGGACAACTTGGCAATTGATGATTCCTGGCAGTATGGCGGGCGTCGCACACGCGTTGCTGTTCCCGTCAGTCTTGGCCAGTGGAAGCACGGCATTCCCTGAACGGTATCGCGGCTTGGGAACGACGTTAATGCTTGGGATGTTTGACACCGGTGCGTTGCTTGGCGCGCCCGCCGTGGGTGGCATCTTACACTTTGCTCACCGCTTCGGATTTCCGGCTTACCCGATGATGTTCTGTGGCGTGGCGTTTGCGATAACGTCAATTGCGATTATCTTTTGGTTTCGCACCAGAGCGACCGTACAATTCCGCTCGGCCCCGCGGCGGCATAAACGTGTGTCGAACGTGCCGTCGCAAACGGTGGTGGCGTGTGCGGAATCGGATACCGCCATCCCGGCAGACTATTGCGAAGCGATTGACTGATAGTATTCGATCGATGGCTTCGCACTTCTCTAACCTTGTCGCAACTGAGAGAACAGCTGCTGATACTCGACGCGATGCGCCAGTTCATCACCTGGCTGTGTGAGGATCACACCATCGTGTTTGTCTTGATCGATAACGATCATATCTCGGTCATCATTGATATTCGGACCATCGTGCACCTGCAGAAACGAGTGCTTCACCTCATCCTCGCCTGGCGAAACTGCGACCTGAGATGCGTCGTTGGACGGTTCTTCGTCAGCAGACTCTGGCCGTGAAGATTCCAACGGTGCTGTCGCAATTTCACTCGAAGGCAGCTCGTTTTCAACTGGCGTTACATGGTCCGTTTCGGATCCACCCGTGTCAACATTTTCCGTGGTTGGCTCGAACAACCAGTTGGAAAGCGACGACGTATCGACCACATGATTCGCCAGTGCCTGTTTAGCATACTCGGCGTTCGCGGCACGATCATCTGCAGCCGCTGCGATTTCTTCCGTCACCGCGACGTTTTCATTGGCCACCTCGTCGTGGTTTAGGTCATCGACAACCGCGTCGATCGATTCTTTAGCGGCATCACCCGCTTCTCTTTCGTCCACTGAATCCACTTCCACGACGGAAAGCTGAGGGCTCGGGTGCGGATCGACAATGGATGCCAACGTGCGTCCCTCTTCGCTGGACACGCGTGGGCATCCTGCAAAGACGCCGCCATCAAAGTCAGCATATCGATCAATGACAACTTCCTCCTCGTCAAAGTTCTGTCCGAAGGGATCGATGGTCTCAGGCGCATTCTCGCTTGCTGGTGTGGGGTTCCCGTTTGTTGGTGTGGGGACCACCGAGGATGGCCAGGCGTCCAATTCCGTAGCGTCGTCGGCCTCAGGTTCTTCTTCAACTGGCGCGGAGGGTTCAACGGCGTTCGCTTCCCAACCAAACTGGACGACGTTCGATTCGAAGTAACCAATCCCTGCCTCTTTCGGCCGCGACTCAGGATCAGAGTGGCCAATGGGCTCGACTTCATGAATCGACACATCTGAATCTGGTAACTCCGGATTTGATGCATCGACTCCCACCGGCGTTTCGTTTGCAGGATCTGGGAGCGTTGGCAGATCCACACCTTCAAGGACTGCGGCAGCTTCCCTATCCGTCGAGGTGGGGCTGGTGATACCTTCTGACGTGACGGCGATGGGTTCCCCATGGGGTGGGTCGACTTCGCCGCCAGTCGCTTCGCCGGAGAGAATGGAATCGGTCGCTTCAACACTTGGCTGTTCGATGCCATCGGTCGACGCGTCAAGCGGTTCGTCGAATGGCGACACTGGGGCCGCATCATCTTCATCCAACGATCCAAATTCAACGATCGACTCTCCGTCCTCGTTGGATTGCACGACTGGATCATTCCATGGACCTGGTAACTGCTGCAAGTCGGCCCATGCCTCTTCGATGCCTGCCACATCCAGTTGCTGGTAGCCACCCAAACTGGCCATCACCAAAGAGTGGTCGCACACTTGATTGATCAGACGTGGAATTCCTCCAGAAGCGCGGTGGACGGCAACGAGAGCATCATCGGTGAAGATCCCCGACGGATCGCCACCGGCCGCATTGATCTGCGCCCGGACATATTCGATGGTCTGTTCTTGGTTAAGTGGTTCCAGATAGCAGCGAGCGGCGATGCGCTGATTAAACGAGTCGAGTCGCGGATCGGCAAAAACTTCGTCCAACTGTGCGTCACCAGCGAGGACCAGGCGAACTCGCGGTTGGCCATCGCGGACCAGATTCGTGATCATTCGGATCTCGTCCAACAGTTGCAGCGGCAGCGTGTGGGCTTCATCAACAAGCAACAGCACGCCGTGGGGGCAGCTTTCGCTGGGGCGAAGAAAGTCCAGCAGCGACAATCGCAGTTCGCCCTCTTCCATGTCCCGATAGGGTAGGTCGAGTTCAAACAACACGTTCTGCAACAGGTCCTTGCGGCTTTCAATCGCGGCGCTGGCCAGATGAATGCAATGGAATACATTTTGGAAATGATGCTCTAGCATTCGCAGCAGCAGGGTTTTTCCCAGACCAGGCTGACCAACGATTAAACCGGGGCCCTCAGCCCGATCCACGATCCGAATCAGCGTCTGCCGCGATTGTTCGATAACGGCGGTTGGAAAATAATACTGTACCGCCGGTGCAGCGGGAAATGGTCGGGAGGAGAGGTCGAAGAATGATTCGTACATGGCCCCAGTCCTTGGCTGATAAGTTTGATTCAACAGGCGGCAGTTCGAGCGGATGGATGGCACAACCCGACTCTTCGTTGAAATCGGCAAACTCACACATTCGACTTAAGCCGTAGCGTCGCGATATTTGGAATCGCTGGAAATGGTCGACGCGACATGCTTGAAGTCCAGATAATCCGGGCCTCCTGGGAGACGCGAGTGCAGACAGGCGAATATTCGTCCCTATAATGGACGTGGGCTTCCCGCGCGACCATTCCACCCGTTCGTCCCAGCACGTCTACGGATCGCAACCTTGTTTCAGATAAAGATTTGCGGCATCACGTCCGTGAAGGACGCCCGATTTGCATCGCTGGCGGGTGCCGATGCGATCGGGCTGAACTTCTACGACAAGAGCCCGCGCTGCATCGATCTGGCCGCAGCCGAGCAGGTGATGCCGGCGATTCCAAACACCGTGACCAAAGTCGGCGTTTTCGTGAATGCGGAAGCCGGCGAAATCACGGAAATCGCGGATCGCCTGGATTTGGATTACCTGCAACTGCATGGCGACGAGCCGCCGGAATTCCTCGGAAACTTAGTCCAATACAAGGTAATTCGTGCCTTTCGCTGTGGCGATGATGGTTTCACGCCAATCACCGCCTACCTGGAAAGTTGCCGGGGACTGGGGAGATTGCCCGACGCTGTGTTGCTGGACGCGCACCATCCCGATCAGTACGGCGGAACGGGACAGGCGATTGATTGGGGCAGCGTGACACAGAGCCGAGAAATCCTGGGAGAGATCCCACTGGTGCTGGCTGGGGGCCTGACGCCGTTCAATGTCACCGCTGCCATCAACACCGCTCGCCCCGATGCCGTCGATGTGGCCAGCGGCGTGGAATCCGCCCCTGGTAGCAAAGACGTGCTGCTCATTCGTGCGTTCTGCACGACGGCCAAGAAAGCGTTCGCCCAGCTGTCTGACGAAGCCTGAGCCGACAGCGCTATGTTGCCAGTGTGATGGCAGCATAGCTGGGAACCGGTATTTCGCATGGGTTGTCGAAATGAGGGGGTACGTCATATGATATCGGCGTATAGAACCCGATTGCGGCGTCATTGGCATCACGCGTCGTCGCCCAAAACACCCGCACCTACGGGGCGGTCAAAGCACGAACAAGCATTTCATTCGCCGCTGCAAAAGGAGACACACGTGTCGCAAGTCGATCAGAAGTTACCGTACAAAGTCAAAGATCTCGGACTTGCCGGACTCGGTCGCAAGGAAATCATGTTGGCCGAAAATGAAATGCCGGGCTTGATGTCGCTTCGAGAACAGTACGGCGAATGCAAGCCACTTGCCGGGGCTAGGATTGCCGGTTGCCTTCACATGACGGTCCAAACTGCGGTCCTGATGGAGACCCTCGTTGCGCTCGGGGCAGACGTCACGTGGAGCAGCTGCAACATTTTTTCGACGCAGGACCACGCCGCCGCGGCGATGGCCAAGCGTGGATTTCCCGTCTATGCCTGGAAAGGCGAAACCGAGGAAGAGTACGAATGGTGCATCGAACAGACACTCATTTTCCCGGACGGAAAGCCCTTGAACATGATTTTGGATGACGGTGGCGATCTTACCACCATCGTTCACAAACGATTTCCCGAAATGTTGGTCGAGATCCGCGGCATCAGTGAGGAAACGACAACGGGAATCCACGCTGTTCAACGCATGTTGGAGAATAACGAACTTCGTGTCCCGGTAATCAACGTCAACGACTCGGTAACGAAAAGCAAATTCGATAACAAGTACGGTTGTCGCGAATCTCTCGCCGACGGCGTCAAGCGTGCCACCGACGTGATGGTTGCTGGTAAGACCGTGGTCGTGTGTGGCTTCGGCGACGTTGGCAAGGGTTGCGCCGAATCATTGGACGGCCTTGGTGCCCGAGTCCTCGTTACGGAGATCGATCCCATCAACGCCCTCCAAGCTGCCATGGAAGGGTACGAAGTGGTCACAATGGAAGATGCGGCACCACAAGGTCATATCTTCGTAACCACCACCGGCTGCTGTGACGTGATTCGGGGTGAAGACATGGAAAGGATGCGAGACGACGCGATCGTCTGCAATATCGGGCATTTTGATATCGAAATCGATGTCGCGTACTTGACCGAAAGCAAGACGATCAAATGCGAACGGATCAAGGACGACCAGGATGTCGGTGGGCCCGTCGATCGATACACCTTCCCCGATGGGCATTCGATCCTGCTATTGGCCCAGGGTCGGTTGGTGAATCTGGGTTGTGCTACTGGACATCCTTCGTTTGTGATGAGCAACTCGTTCACGAATCAAGTTCTGGCCCAAATGGAGATTTGGCAGAATCACGAGAACTACGAAGTTGGCGTTTATACACTTCCCAAAATACTCGACGAGGAAGTTGCTCGGCTTCACCTGGACCACCTGGGTGCCAAACTGACGAAGCTAACACCGAAGCAATCCGAGTATCTGGGGCTGCCCACTGAAGGTCCTTTCAAGCCTGATCACTATCGCTACTAAACCGAATCGGTTGCTACAGCGACGCCAGCCGCTGGGTTTTCCCCAGCGGCTTTTTTGTTATCATCCGTGATCCCCTCGCGGCCTGTTGCCGCTACATAACCCATTGACAGACGGCAGGTTGCTGCCCGCCGTTGAGCCCCTTCAGGACAACATTCATGCCACAAATTGAAGCATTTCGTGGACTCCGCTACGACTTGGGACACGTCGGTTCGCTCAGCGACGTCATCGCACCGCCTTACGACGTGATCGGTCCAGAATTGCAAAATGAACTCTATCAGCGGCATCCAGCCAATGTGGTCCGCCTGATCCTGAATCGTGAGGAACCGGGCGACGACGAGAAGGACGATCGATATAAACGGGCGGCCCGATTTCTGAAGAACTGGCGAGCGGAAGGTGTCTTGCAAGCAGACCCAGATCCAGCCGTGTATGTCTACCATCAGGTCTTTTCATATGGTGGTCAAGAGTTCACTCGTCGTGGATTCATGGCCCGAGTCAAGCTCGAACGTTTCGGCGAAGGGACGATCTATCCGCACGAAGAAACGCACGCCGCTGCCAAAGCGGATCGGCTTAGATTGATCACCGCTTGTCGTGCAAATCTCAGCCAGATTTTCGGCATCTACCCTGATGCGGATAACGAAGCGCAGTCTCTTTTGGAGGCCACGGTCAGCGGCGTCGCGCCGCTCGAAGCCACAGACCACCTGGGTATCGTCCATCAACTCTGGCCGGTTTCGGATGTACAGGTCATTTCACAATTGGCGGCAGCGATGGGCCCAAAACCGATGTTCGTCGCCGACGGACATCACCGCTACGAAACGGCGTGCAACTACTGTGACCAGTTGGCTGCCGAAGATGACTTGCCGCCTCAACACCCAGCCAACTATGTGATGACCATGTGCGTCGGCATGAACGATCCAGGCATGATTGTGTTACCCACTCACCGACTGTTTCGTGGCCTTCCAGCGATGACTGCGGCCGAACTGATTGCCAAGCTCGACGGCTCTTTTGAAACGCAGGACGCCGGCGAAGGTCCAGCGCAAGCTCATACCATCTGGGAGTCCATCGAACTGGAAGATGATCAGCGCGAACTCGCATTCTTTACGACCAAGGACCAGCGATGGACCAGAGTCCGGTTAAATGAGCAAGGAATGAGTCGTATGGCAGAAATCGCCAGTGATCACAGCTCGGACTGGCAGGGCTTGGGCGTTAGCATCCTCCATCGGCTCGCCATTGAGACGCTGTTGGACGGCAAGGACTTGCCCAAGCCCAAGTACGTTCACCTGGTCGACGAACTGGTTGCTGCCCTGGAAACCGGTGAAACAGACGCCGCGCCATTCCCGCTGGCCGCACTAGTAATGCCCGCGACGCTTCATCATATTCGCCAGATCAGCGAGCACGGCGAACGAATGCCCGCCAAGAGCACGTACTTCTTTCCCAAGTTGCTTAGTGGCCTGGTCGTCAACCCTCTGGTCTAGCGATGGAATGGTCTTATTACTGGGCGTTTCACGTGAAACGGGTCTGCCGGGTGCGACGGATCTTAAAGGCTACGTGTTTCACGTGAAACAGGCGGCTGGCGACGTTCGATC
>NYXM01000055.1 GCA_002685655.1 Planctomycetaceae bacterium | reverse complement strand
TCGGCGGGCAAATTGCAGGACCGCGGCGCGTCCCACGCCCGTTCCGCCACCGGTAACCAAGGCAACACGTCTAGATGTTGTTGTGTTCATCGTGTGGGATGGTTCGAGTGGAGGCCGGATTGACGGTCTGATAACGCTGGACCAAGATAATCGTACGCTCAGGCGTCTGCCAGTCGGGGCATCGTAATTCCAGTTCTCGCGACAAGACTCACCAAGATGCCGTGCGCCAAATTCACCAAGATAGTCTCCCTCGGGTCGAATAACCCAAATTAGAGATTGAGGAACATCCACGTACCCATTCGAGTTCAGCGGCGCTACATTTCAAGCCCTTGCTTGCAATCAGGAGAATTTCGATGCCTATACGATTCCAATGCCCGCATTGCGGCAAAGTAACCCAGGTTGCCGACGAGTATGTGGGGCAGAGTGGCCCTTGCGCTTCGTGCGGTCAGACGGTGACGATTGGCGCGCCTCTGAAACCCGGCGCGGTGACGGCACCGGCAACGGCCTCCGGAATGTCAGGCGGAATGGTCGCCATGATCGTCGTGTTGGGAGTCTTTCTCTGTATGGGTCCGGTATTGATTGCCCTTTTGCTACCAGCTGTCCAAGCAGCGAGGGAAGCTGCGCGACGGATGCAATGCTCGAATAATCTCAAGCAAATTGCCCTGGCCATGCACAATTACCACGATAGCTACGGAGCACTTCCACCGGCCTACACGGTGGACGAAGACGGTAACAAGTTGCACAGTTGGAGAACGTTGATTCTCCCCTTCATTGGACAATCCGCGCTGTATGAGCAGATCGATTTCAACACTGCCTGGGATTCACCCCAGAATCAGCACCTTTCGCAGATCGCGATTGAAGTATATGGCTGCCCGTCGGCGGATGGGACGAATCATGCTCGGACCAATTACATGGCCATTGTCGGACCTGGTACAGTTTTTGAAGGTCCGAATCAGATCCGTTTTGCGGACGTCACAGACGGAACGTCAAATACGATTCTGGTCGTTGAGGTCGTCGGATCCTCGACCAATTGGATGGAGCCCACCGACCTGGATCTGGAAACGATGAAAACGATGATCAACGGAGGCGCCGGCGAAATGGGAAGCAACCATCCCGGCGGGGTCCAAGTGGCGATGACGGACGGGTCTGTACATTTCCTCGCGGAGACCATCAACCTGGGTGTTCTGAAATCGCTTATCACGCGTAATGACGGAAACGCAGTTCCGTCATTTTGAGCATTTAGGTGTCGCTTGAAAATGTACCCATATTCATCGTAGCAACAATCAAGTCTGATTGCGTTGACCCTGTTTTGAATGGTCTGCTATATTCAGTTTCCCGCCATTCGGCCACTTCGATTCGAAACAGAAGGAACCACCATGTCAACTGCAGCCAATCAGGGTATCAACGAAACGATTACACAGTGCATCGGCAACACACCTTTGGTGGCGTTGAATCGAGTAACCGACGGTTGCGTAGCCACTGTGGTTGCAAAAGTCGAAAACATGAACCCTTTATGGAGTGTCAAGGATCGGATCGGGATGGCGATGATCAATGCTGCGGAGCGGGACGACAAGATCCACGCCGATACCGTGATCATTGAACCGACCAGCGGCAACACGGGGATCGGGTTGGCGTTTGTTTGTGCGGCGCGGGGCTACAAGCTGCGGGTCACGATGCCCGAGAGCATGACCAAAGAACGACGCCGGATGCTGCGGGCGTTAGGTGCCGAATTGGTGCTGACGCCGGCCGCCGAAGGGATGCCGGGCGCTGTCCGGCGAGCCGAAGAATTGGTCGCGGAGGATCCGGATCGCTATTTCATGCCGCAACAGTTCGAGAATCCCGCCAACCCGGAAGTCCACCGTCAGACCACGGCGCCAGAGATCTGGCGCGACACCGATGGCAAAATCGACATCTTTGTCTCCGGCGTCGGCACCGGTGGCACGATTACGGGCGTTTCAGAAACGCTGAAGGAACTCAAGCCGTCCCTGCAGTCAATCGCCGTCGAACCCGCCAACAGCCCGGTGATTACACAACGCCGCGCCGGTGAAGCGCTCAAGCCGGGCAAGCATACCATCCAAGGCATCGGGGCCGGGTTCATTCCTGATGTTCTGAACATCGAGGTGATCGATGATGTTGTCCAGGTCGCTGATGAAGACGCCGCGGAAACGGCTCGCCAGCTGGCGGGTCAGGAAGGGCTGATGTGCGGTATCAGCAGCGGCGCCGCTGCCTGGGCGGCGTTGGAAGTTGCCAAACGGCCGGAAAACAATGGCAAACTGATCGTGGTCGTGCTGCCGGACATCGGCGAACGCTATCTGTCCACGACCCTGTACCCGGAATGACTCTGTATCGGAATCTTCACCGAACACTCGCGCGTCGCCCCGTTTAGCAGTGTCCGATCTTCTATTGTCGTCTTTCGCTCCGCGAAAGCACGCTCCTTTCGCGGAGCGAAAGGCGACTATCGGACAGTAATTCCTCGAACAATCTCTAATGGAGCCGACCTTCATACGGTCGTCAATGGATTCGTCCACAGGTCTACCCCAAGATTCAGAAGGCGATGTGTCGCGATTACGTTGACCCACCTTGAGGTGGGGTTATTGCCTGATCGCTGACGCTTGATGGAGAAAGAAGTCAGCAATCGAGTGATAGCTCACATCGGTCCGAGGCACGGCCTCGCTACACTACGCATTGCGAAAAAGCGATTTGAAAGGACCTCGTGAGGCATGGTGTTCGATCCATATTACGAATGGCTTGGCATTCCGCCCGAACAACAGCCTGCGAACTATTACCGAGTGCTCGGCATTTCCGACTTTGAAGATTCGCCTCGTGTGATTGAAAATGCGGCTGACCAGCGAATGCTGCATCTCAGGACGTTTCAGCTCGGTGTCCATGCGAGGGAAACGCAACAACTCTTAAACGAAATCTCACAAGCCCGAGTCTGTTTGCTGAATGCCGATTCGAAAGCGGCGTATGACGAAGAACTCAAGGAGGTGAATTCCGATCAGTGGCTCCCAACTACAGTTCAGAACTCTCGACCGCTCATGTTGGTATTGGTTGCCGCTACTGCGTTAGTCGTCGTTGTGTTCGTGCTATGCTTCGGCCTTGGCGTCAGGATGTTTAGCGCTAGAGCGCGACAACCAGCGGACTCCGAGGTTGGTGTGGTCACCAAGCCGAGATCAGCGTCGAAGAAGAGCGCTGATGAACCGATGGAAGCCAATCCGCCAACAAAGCGTGAGCAACCATTGAGCAGTGTGTTAAACGATCTGAACTCATCGATTGTCTTACGGATGACGTTTGATTCTGAGACACTAACGGGCCAAAGCGGAGAGAAGGTTGTCAAAGACCTAAGTGGACACGAAAATCACGGAGAGATTCGTGGAGCCACCGTGGTGCCTGGCGTGAAGGGCGAGGCTCTAGAATTCCAAGGGCAAAGCTACGTCGATTGCGGCAACGCAACGACCCTACAGCCAGCCGACGCCTTTTCCATTTCGGTCTGGGTCTATCCGATCAAGGGAGCGGACTATCCCCGTATCGTGTCTAAGGAACTGACCTATGAACTGCGCTGGCAGTCGTATCGCGGCAATACCGGCCCTCTCCGCTTTGAAGGAGGCTTCGGCGCCGTCCGCGCCGCCCGTACTCCACCGTACGAAAAATGGCATCATATTGTGATTACATTCGGGAGGCATAGTGATGGGGGCGTAATGCGAATGTATCACAATGGGGCATTGATCGCTGAGCAGAAACCTAAGAGCTCCAAAGCCGGCAAACCCCATGGCCATCTCTACCTGGGCGTCTCGGGTCGAAACAACAGATATGAACACTATCGAGGCCTTCTCGATGAGTTGACGATTCTCAACCGGGAGATCACCGCCAACGAAGTTGAAGCAATGTATCGCGAGATAGCTCGAACGCGCTAGCTCACGTGTTCCACAACCAGCGACTCGATGATCGGAACTCGCCTGGTGTTCGGCGCGCTGATGAGGTGCTTCAAGCAGATTGCGTCCACGTGCGTCGGTGAGACCAATGTGAGACCGACCGTCGCGGCAAAGCTGCACAGACGAGCAATGTGAGAACACACTCGCTCAACGAGGCAAGTCCAGCCAAGACCCGGCCAGATCCAACGAAGACGTCGCGCGTCGACTCACTGTCGAGGAATGCGACTGACTTCTTCAAAAGAACGACTGGCCAAATGACTTCGACCCGTACGAGTCGCTCTTAACGCTTGGAGCTGACGCGAGGGGACGTGTCAGGTTCGTCGATCCGCTCTGTTCGTCTCTTCGTTGGACCATACTCGATCTCTCTAGGGAGCGGCCTGGGATTCGGGTCTCGGAACTTGCAGCCTACTCAAAGCAGAACAGATGTTTATTGCCCCGGAGGTAGATGGCGTCGCCTACGATGGCTGGTGATGCCAAGAATCTCTCGTCCAATTCGTTGATCGCCAGAACTTTCAATTGCGGGCCGCGTTGCACAACGACTGTTTTGCCTTCTTCGCTGAGTAAGTAGATGCGGTCCGCCGCGCCGACTGGCGAGGCACTGAAGTTCAGGAGCCCGGGCAAGCGGTGTTTGAAGTAGTGACGTGTGCCATCGGTTGCGCCGAGGCAGGAGAAGAAACTACGATCTTCCAGCAGATAGATCTCATCGCCCCACAGCATCGGACATGGCACGTAGGGTGTACCGCGACGGAGCGACCAGACCACGCTCTTGCTGTCGGTCAAGTCGCCGCGCTGGCCCAGTTTGATCGCGTGGAGCGTGTCCTTTCGCCAACCGCTGGCGGCGAATACCAAGTCGTGGCCGACGGCCGGCATGGGAATCGCACTCAAGCTCTGCCCGCCACATTGCCAAAGCAGCTCGCCCGTAGCCAAGTCGTACGATCGGACGGTCGCTCCGTTGACAACCACCTGGCAACGACCCGCATGGGTGAAGATGCGCGGCGTGGTCCAGTTTGAGACCTCGTCGCGATCCTGCTTCCAGATTCCCTTGCCGGTCCTCTTATCGAACGCCACGACGTACGACTGCAGTTCGTGATCGACGACGATCATCAGTGTGTCCCCGAATAGCGCCGGTGAACTACCTTCGCCCAAACCGGCCTCCTTCGCCTGCGGTTTGGGATCGTGTTTCCAGACGAGCTGGCCGTCGAAGTCGAAGCAATAGAGCCCGAATGAACCGAAGTAGGCGTAGACGTGCTTGCCGTCTGTGACAGCCGACTGCGAGGCAAACCTGCCCTTGAGGTGATGCCCCTGGTGTGGCATTGCCTCGTGAACGGTCCGGCTCCAAAGCACTCTGCCGGAGGTCCGCTCGACGCACACGATCGCAAACCTCTGTGGTTTCCACGAAACGATCGCCTCCCCGGGGTTGAGCTCTATGTTCGGCGTACCGGCCGGAATGACATCGGGAATGGGCATCTTCCTGTCGAGAGCAATTGCGGTCTGCAAAAAAATTCGATCGCCCCAGATGATGGGAGTCCCGTGCCCGCTGCCCTCAATAGGCGTCTTCCACCGCAAATTCGCCGTTTCGCTCCAAGTCACCGGAGGATCGGCCTTCAACGCCACGCCGTTCCAGGACGGCCCCCTCCACTGCGGCCAGTATTTCAGAGCTTCGTCCGCGACGTCGTCCGCCATGAGCCGTGTGGCAACCAGCGCTGCCAACAACATCCCGATAAATGCCTTTTTCAACGCGTTCCTTCCTTCGTATACCAATGTTTCCAATTTGAGGCGAGGCTGAATCCGTTGTCTCCGTGGCGCGTTTGAATAAATGCTCAGAGAATGCATTCAATCATCATTCGCGCGGACCGGCATCTTGGCGCCGGTTTCGCGCAGCCAGATGTCGAGTTTGTGCCCCAGGCGTCTGGCGCGTTCAGTCGACTCAATAGCCAAGTTCTTTTTCTCGCCGATGTCATCAGCCAGGTTGTAGAGTTCCAACGTGTCGTCGTCGTAGCGTTTGATGAGCTTGTAATCGCCTTCGCGAATGACGCCGCCGAGGCGGTTTCTCTTGTGAAACGCATAATTGGGGTAGTGGAAGTAGACAGCGTCGCGATCAAAGTTGCTTGTTTGCTCAAACAGCGGCAAAAGGCTCTTGCCGTCAACGGGGTGGTTCGGCGTTGGCGACAGACCGGCGACTTGAAGGAGTGTCGAATAACAATCCATACTGATCACGGGTGTGGCACAGGTCGTACCGCGTTCAACCCTGCCCGGCCAACGAACGATCCAGGGGATACGAATGCCTCCCTCGTAGAGCATTCCCTTGAATCCGCGCAGCGGGCGGTTGTCGCCGTTGTATCCCCCATTGTCGGATTTGAAGATCACCAGAGTGTTGCCGCGGAGGCCTGTATTGTCGAGCGCTGTGAGGAAACGTCCAATCTCGGTGTCCATGCCTTCGATCATGGCGGCGTAGATCGGATCCTTGATGCCCGGGCCTTTGCGCTGGCGATACTTGGCAATTAACGTCTCGCGCGCCTGCATGGGATAGTGGACGGAGTAGGGCCACCAGCTCAGGAAGAATGGGCGGTCGCGGTTTTCCTGGACATACGCGATCGCCTCGTCCGCCAACCGTTGAGGCAGGTATTCGCCCTCCCCCTTTTCCGTCAGTGTCGGGATGCGATAGGGCGCAAAGTAACTGGGTGGCCCACCACGGAAACAGCCGCCGATATTGATATCAAAGCCCTGCTTGTCGGGGCGAAGGTCGGGCTCCGCGATCTCCGCTTTGTTGTTCCGGGCGACATAGGACAGATGCCACTTGCCGATGTGGGCCGTGGCATAACCGGCCTCGGAGAGGCGCTCAGCGATCGTGACGTAGGAGAGCCCCAAGTGCCGGACGGTTTCGGCTTCCTGCAGGTTAGAACCCTCAAGCGAGAACCCGTCTTTGTGCCCCGGAGCGTGGTTGGTCAGGCGTAATCGGCCCGGCGTTTGCCCGGTCATCATCGCTGCTCGCGTCGGTGAGCAAACTGGGGCCGCGGCATACGCATTGGTGAAGCGCATGCCATCGGCCGCCAGCTGATCCAACGCTGGCGTGTCCAACCGCTCATTGCCGTAGCAATGCAGGTCCATCCAGCCCAAATCATCCGCCATAATAACGACGATGTTCGGCCCGTTCACCGGCGCGCCAACCGCAACGCAGCATAACGTGGCAACCCAGCAAGTGAACAAGGCCAAGATCTGTTTCGAGTTCATAGAAGAAGTCCTACTGATTGGCAATTTGATTTCCTCTTGCCGGGGAGATCGCGTGTTTACCCGCTCATTCTAGTCGAAACGATGCTCGAATCGATCGAGAATACTATTTGTCCGATGACACGCCATCATAAACGACCGCCACATGCATCCACCGACCGAGGTCGTATGGGTCGAACACGGATTCGGTACGATATGCAGCGTATCTAATTTCTTGGCCCCAGCTTCGTTGAGAAGCTTGACCGCCTAGACGGCGTTGCTATGATCGAGGTTCCGTGACATATCGTTCCGACCTTGAACGGTTCCAGCAGGTCTCTTTCGTGAAGATCTGCACATGCCCATGAATACCGGAACACGCGGTCGGCGTTTTTCGACGGACTGCCAGGCTTGTCGAACGCGTCTCGATGGCGGGGATGTATCCGATCCCACGAGTTGCGAATCATCGGAGGCACTGCAATGCTCAAGGTGTGCTTCATTTTTCTGGCCATGTTGCTTATGGCGGGTAGTACCCAGGGGCAGCAGGCCGCGTCTCAAGGCGCTGGTGGGGACGACTCGCTGGCGAAGAGGAGCTATTCCGACTGGTCGAAGTTCGATCCAGCGAATTTCGACCCGGAACACACCTACAGTTTCCAGGTCGGTGATATCCGCGTCGTCATCGGCGATCACTACGCCCACGGAGGTACCGATCGGCCCAGCTACACCGGCATCCACCACCTCTCCCACAAGCTACGCGAGTCGAATGTCTTCTGCCCCCTGTACGCGGGAATGATCGGGATTCGACGCCAGTCTCGCATTGCGCCCGCCGGAGACAATGGAGCCGTCATCTGGGTCGGCGAGGGCCAAAGCAAGATTAGTGAGGAGTACATCGTCAGGCCACCCCACTACATCGACCACACCGCGAGGTTCACGGCCGGCGCTCAAACAGGGGCCTGGAACAACACTTCCTACATGAATGGTCCAGGCGACCCGGGGATCTACCTACTCGGGGCCGACGGCACCTGGGTCCGCCACTACTCCGAGAAGCATGGCCACGCGGCGAGCGTTGCTCCCGCCACCATGGATCAGCTGCCGACCGTGAACAAGGTGGACGATTCGCCGTACCCACACGGAGGCGCCGGCTTTCATGAGGGCTTCAGCGAGGTTAGATTCGATCCGAACTATGCCCTCTTCTTCGGCCGCTTCGATGACATGGTTCTGGTCTACATGATCGAGCGTCGCTGGGGGCGCGATCTTCTGCCGTACATGCCGCCCACCGGAGGCGGATACAGCAAGGAGTTCGATCGATCGAACCCCGCATGGGACTACCGCTACTGGCTCCGCGAGCTCACGCCAGACCAGGAGGTCATCATTCGCACCCGTGTTGTATACAAACTCTGGGCCGGAGCTCAGGATGTTCTGCAAGAGTACGATAGCTGGCACAAAGAGTTGTCGGCCCGTCAGAAACATTGACCGCGCGCGAGGGCAAATCTTCTTGTGAAGACCGCCGAGCACCCCGTGCCTCCTGAAAGATCACAAAGGTAAGCCAATGAACAACGGGACGCGTCCCGGCACGATTCGTCTGCCCTATGGTCATCGCATTCTGAGCTTGGGAGCAGCGGCCCTTTTAACGGTCCTGCTCCATCTGCCCGGCAACGCTGGCGACCAGACCGCTGGTGGCAAACGGCTACCGGCGTTCCCCGGAGCCGAGGGTTCGGCATGTTCAGCCGCGGCGGTCGCGAAGGAGAAGTGTACGTCGTCACCAATCTGAACGGTCGCGGGCCGGGGAGTCTCCGTGAGGCGGTCGAAGCCGACGGCGCGCGTATCGTGGTCTTTGCCGTCGGCGGGGCAATCGATCTGGGCGGGCCACTTGCGATCCGCAATCCCTACTGCACAATCAAGGCGACTTTGAAGTGTATAACGTGTTCGACGTTGCTCGCCACGCTGTGTTCCTCACCCTAAATGGCAAATGACTATTGACAAATAACTAATGAGAAATCCGCATGTGGCGTCGATTCTTCGTTACTTACACCCCGACGCCGAAAAGGCCTTCTAATCAGAACCTGGTCTAGGCCCCGACCAAAACTGCGCCTCGGTGCCCGCCCGGCCCTCTCCCCCAAGACATCGACACAAGAATCCGACGGCGTTGGCGGTTATACTCCAATCACGGGCGTGACCACCAGCAAAGATGTTCGGTCGTGGTGGACCACCCGCCTCGCATTTTCCTTCCTCTTCACAGTCCGCGTTGACATTATGCCCTTACTCCGTCACTCGTTCGTCATGTCGGCAGCTCTCGCGGTTGTCGGTTCCGTTCTTCCCGTCGACGCCCAGGACAAGGAGCCGACGATTGCCGAGTTGGCTGCTAAGTTGCCCGCGATTCCAGCTCGAGGGCCCGCAGCATCACGCGATCAGATCCAGATGCGCGACGGTTTTCACGTGACGCTTGTGGCGGCGGAACCGTTGGTGCGCGATCCCGTGGCGGTTGACTTTGACGAGCAAGGGCGCATGTTCGTGGTCGAACTACCGCAGTACAACGGTTATGCGGTCGAAGATTTCGAGGAGCACGGTACGGTCCGAATGCTCGAAGACACCAATACGGATGGCCGTTTTGACAAGAGCACCATCTATGTCGACAACCTGGATTACCCCACCGCCGTTGCCTGCTGGGATGGCGGGCTGTTTATTGGGGCTGCGCCAGACCTGCTGTACGTCAAAGACACCGATGGCGACGGTGACGTGGACCTGCGTCAGGTCGTCTTCACTGGTTTTGGCAAGGACAAAGCGGGTGAAGCCCATTTAAACTCATTTCGTTGGGGCTTTGACAATCGGTTTCATATTTCGACGAATCTCTCCGGCGGCGACATTCGGATCGGCTCGGATTCAGACGGCCCAACAGTGTCGGTGCGCGGTCGCGGCCTCATCTTCGACCCACGCGATCTGTCGCGGTTCGAACTGACCAGCGGTGGCGGGCAACATGGTATGAGTATGGACGATTGGGGGCAGAAATTCGTTTGCTCCAACAGTGTGCCCGCTCAAACGCTGATGCTCGATGATCGGTACCTCGCGAGGAATCCCCATCTTCAGGCACCGTCCGCAGCGGTCGATATCGCTCCCCAGGGAAAATTCACCAAACTGTTCCGAATCAGTCCCAACGAACCATGGCGCGAGCTGCGGACCAGCTTGCGTAAGACGGGCAAGTTCCGAGGTTCCGACGAAGGTGGAACGCCGTTCGGTTTCTTCACGGGAGCGACGGGGATTACCATCTATCGCGGTGACGCCTGGCCAGAGGCGTTTCGCGGCAACCTGCTGGTGGGTGACGTGGCGAACAACTTGATCTATCGCGCGACGCTCGAAGCGAAGGGTGTTGGATTGGTGGCGCGGCGAGCAGACGAAGGGAGGGAGTTTTTCGCAACACGCGATATCTGGACTCGGCCCGTTCAATTGGCCAACGCACCCGATGGGACACTGTTCGTCTTAGACATCTATCGCGGTCTGATCGAAGGTGCCGCGTTCCTCCCGCCGGAGTTTTTAGAGTTTCTCGAGCCAACTAGCGGCAACGACCGTGGGCGCATTTACCGCATCGAACCCAACGGCTTCCAATCGCGGCAAACGCCTCGGCTTGGCGAATCTTCGACGGCCAAGTTGGTTGCCTTACTAGACCATCGCAACGGTTGGCACCGTGACACTGCTTCGCGGCTGCTTTATCAACGCCAGGATAGGGCCGCTATTGCGCCGTTGAAGAAGCTGGTTGCGTCCGCTTCGCTGCCGGTCGGGCGGATGACGGCGCTGTATTCGCTAGCCGGGCTTGATGCACTCGACGAGGCAACCCTTTTGGGCACGTTGACGGACTCTGATCCCATGGTTCGTGTTCACGCCCTGAAGCTCGGCGAGCAATTCACAGACAAATCGCCGGCGATTGCTGCAATGATGTCCGCGATGGTGGAAGACTCGGAGTTGCGAGTTCGCTACCAAGCCGCTTTTTCGCTCGGCGCGCTTCGCGGAACATCACCGAATCTGGCATTGGCAAAGATCGCGCTGAAGGACGGTGCTGATCCATGGGTGCGTCTTGCCGTGCTCAGTTCGTTGCACGATGGCGCGGGTGAAGTGTTTGATGTAGTTGGGCGGGACCTCCGTTTTCGGTCAATGGTGCACGGCCGCGATTTTCTGCTGACATTGGCTCGCCAGATCGGCGCGGTCAATCGTACCGATGAATTGGCGGTCGTGTTGAAGATGATCAACAGCTTGCCGCCTGCCGAAAAACCGTTGGCCGAAAAGTTGGTTCAAGCGCTGGTCGAGAAACAAAAAGGTGCGTCCCGCGAGCGAATTCTGACCGCTTCCGGTGGAAAGGCCGGTGAATTACTTGGCGAGCTGTTGCGCGAGTCTCACGACATTGCCAATGACCAACAGAAGACAATCGAGCAGCGGGTTGCCGCGATTCGCAGTCTCCGGTTAGCGCCACTGGCCGACGTGCGGATGTTGTTCGCCGAACTGCTTGATTTGCGGCAGCCGATCGAAGTTCAAGCCGCCGTCCTGGCATCACTGGCCGAATACGACACTCCCGATGTTGCGGCGTTGGTCCTCGGTTCGTGGAGAAGCTTCAGTCCGATATTGCGGGCCCAAGCCGCGGAAGCGCTCTTGTCGCGTCCCGCTTGGATCGAGGCGTTGTTGCAGCAAATTGAGGCCGGCAAAGTTGGTCGTGGTGACCTGGATCCGGCCCGCGTCGGTCTGCTGAAAAAACACCCGGACAAGCAAATCGGTGCACGTGTCACCAAGATTTTCTCCGGCAGCGGGTTGCCCAAACGCCAGGAAGTTGTTGACCGGTATCAGACGTCGCTTTCTCTGGAAGGAGATGCCGACCGAGGTAAGGCCATGTTCAAAAAAGTCTGTGCCGCCTGCCATCAGCTGGAAGGTGTTGGCACGGCGATCGGCGCTGACCTGAAGGGCATTCGAAACCGCGGTCTGCCGGCCGTGATGTTGAACATCCTGGATCCCAATCGTGAAGTGAAACCACAGTTTCAATCCTATGTTATTCAATCGGACGACGGTCGAGTAACGACGGGGATGATCGAGGAGGAAAGTGCAAACAGCCTGACGATTCGGCGACCTGACGGCACGAAGACAACCATCAGTCGCGGTCAGATTGAAGAGCTGCAAAGTACCGGCATTTCATTCATGCCAGAAGGATTGGAAAAGGAAGTCAATCCACAAGCGATGGCTGATTTGCTGAAGTACCTCGACGCGTTGCCGTAACGCGACAGTGCCGACCCAGGCTATCCCACCGGCCGCGTCAGAACCGCCACGCATTCGCCTTGGCTTGTCAACGGTACGCTGCGGCGGGCGAACAGGATTCCACTGCTCTGCGCCGTGACCCCTTCCGGAGCACGTTCGGGATGTTCGATGTTGTGGATGCGACCCACCATCTGGCCGCTTTCCGCATGATCGTCAAGTTCCAGGAGCGGTTCGAACACTCCGCTGGAGACAGCCATGAGGTAGTCTTGTTCGTCATTTGCTTCTACAACCTGCGGCTCGCCAGGCGACTTCGTCGCTGGATTCTCGACAAGTATGCCTGCCCAGTGCAGGACGTTGTCGACACCGCGCCGTGTGATATTCAGTGTGCGGGGACCGAATTGTGCTTTGCTCCCCATTTCGGTACCCAGTGTGACTTTCCCCATCTGTTCGGCAAACGTCGGCAAGAGGCCTGCCCCGGCCACATCGCGATAGAGAAAGATGTAGGGTGCGTCCCAAGCTCTCGCCGCCGACAGCATACGGTTCATCTGATTTTGGTTGTCGAGCCGGTGCATGTTGACCGACGGTAGCATGTGCATAGACGAGCCACCCGAGTGAATATCGACGACCAGATCAGCCAAAGGCAATAGCGTGCTCGACACATAGTGCGCGATCATCCCAGTGATCGAATCATCGACACGGCCCGGGAATGCGCGATTCATGTTCACGCCATCAAACGGCGACAACCGTGTCCCGGCTGCGACCGCCGGGCGGTTCAGCATTGGGACCATGATTACGCGGCCTCGAATCTGGTTCGGTTCGAGTTTCCTCGCGAGATTCATCAGTGTGACGGGGCCTTCGTATTCGTCGCCATGATTCCCACCGAAGAGTACCGCCGTGGGGCCATCGCCGTTGCGGATAACTGAGATCGGCAAGAAATACTTTGCCCAACCGGCGGAATTGGTCGACTGTGGCACGGACAAGTTGCCAAACTGCTTTCCGTCACGAGTGAAATCAATCTCTGTCGTAATCAGGCTGGTGTCGCTCATTGGGCAATCTTACTTAGCAAAACACCATAACTGTCCGTTCTCCAACGCCACGAATACACGCCCATCCGCGTCGACTGCAGTGCCGCCCTTCACGGCGTCTGCGGGCAACGCGTGACTCCAGGCGTCAGTGCCGTCGGTGACCTTGATCGCTGTGAGGAACGGTTGATCTGGGGTCTTGTCTGGATGTCCCGTCGCCAGAAGGAACTCTGACGAGGCAACGAAGCTGGTGAATCGGCGGTCGCGTTTATCTTCCCACAATTTCTTTGGTTGCTGAGCGTTGCGTCCTCGACGACGCAGGAATTCCCGGGCTTCGTCCTTGATCAAAGAGCCTGGAGGTAACGGTGTGTGTAACGCCAGGTTGCCGAACATGCTGCCTTCGTAGCTGGCATCGTGAGACAACACGTTCCCATCGCTACAGGTGTACTCCAAAGAAACGAACTTGCCATAGGCGGGATAGTAGGGATAAAACGCGGTGCGAAATTGCGATGTAACTTGTGACTTCGGTGTGTTGAGGCATTTGAGCGTCGTGAGATCGAATCGCGCCGTTTCATAAACGCCGCCGCCCAGGAACCGCAGTTCGCCATCGATGATTTTCAGATTGCCTTGCATACTGACGCCATCATTAACTTGCTCGGCAAGTTGTCCTGACGTGTTGTTTTCGGCCAGAAGTTTTCCCGTTTTGACATCCAAGGAAACGACGTGCGTGCCATCGTAGTGCGTGAGCCCAGCTGCCGCGTACACCCGTCCATCTTCGACGACCACGCCTCCCGCCACGGGCCACGACGATACCAGCTTGCCAAAAATTGGGATCAGCCGATCTTCGGGGGCAACGCGGTAGGTCCACAACGGACGTCCCGTCCGTGCCTCGAACGCGTAGACACGGCCGTCCGCGGAACCGACAAGCAGTCGATCTTCCGCGACCGCCGGCGGATAAAACACGGCACCGGCGGTGTACTGCTTCCAAATCAGCTTGCCGTCCATATCCAGTGCGCGAACCACGCCCGTGCGGTCCGCGACAAAGACGAGCCCTCCAGCCGCAACCGGGGCAGTCGGCAGATCAGACGCGCAGATATCGACCTTCCACTTTAGTTTGACCGCGTCAGGCAACTTCCGATCGATCGCGTCTGATCGACTGTTGTTGGCACGATACGAGACCCAATCGCCGGGTCTTTGCCCTAACGGTTGCAAGCGATCAACCTGAGCGTGGACCACGCGTCGAGGAGCGGGCGTTGCACGCTCGGCCATCGCCCCAACCGGTGCCAAGCCAATGTTTCCGTGCAACGAAAGCTGGCAACCACACATCCAGGGCCCCCAGTACAACAGGCCATTCGAGACGATGACACCATCCTGACACGGAGGCCGCATAGGCGCGATGTGCTGCGCCGTGTTGGTGTATGTCATCACGCGGACGGTCCCGCCGCTGGCGCGATAGAAGATGCTGTCAGCGCAGCCGGTGGCTCGCGTACAGGCACGCCGGGCAGGAAATTCATTCAGAATTTTTCCGCTGGCATAGTCAAGCCGCACGCCGGTTGTGCCTTGTTGTCCCGCTGCGAAGATCGCGTCATCACGGAGTACCAACTGAAGATTGCCGACTGGATGCGTCCAGGCCAGTTTGCCGTCGAGTGCCGAAGCGACGACCATCTGTTTTCGCTGTGGCCCGGCGAAGAAGAGGTATTCCTGATTGCACTTCATGTAGCATGTCGTCGCGTAGCCCGTGATATAATGTTGGGCTCGTTCATTCGGCGCGATGGCGTCCAACAGATCCTTGTCGTCGTTCTTCCACAACAAGGTGCCATCGGCGGCATCAATACAACAGAGAAACTTCTCCGGGCTATAGCAGTAGATGTGGCCGTCCTTCATGCAGACCGCCCGTGAATCCAAAAACTGTTCGTCGCGGTAGTTCCATAACTGTTTTTTTGTCTTCAGATCAATGGCGACAAACGTCCGGCCGAACCCAAACGACATGGCCGGATTCTTGTAGTCGTGCCCTTTCCACATTCCCCACGGCCAGTGGCCGAGTCCTCGCCGATTCGATCGTTGCGTGTCGACTTGAATTTCTAGGTTGCCGACCAACCCATAGAGGACTCCGTCGTCAATTGCCATCCACTTCCAGACGGGGCCGTCAGTGATGTCGTCAGCAATGGTGATCTCATCGCGCACTTTGCCCGACACGGCGTCAATAACCTTGCACGATTCGTGATCGCCCATATACAGGGCGTCGCTGGTCGCGACCATCGTATTGCGATGGATCATGAAGCCAGGAGGATTTGGTCGCTTCCAGAGGATCGTACCGTTGTACGCGTTGATGCACAGCAGCGTGTTGAGCATCTCGTTTTGGTTAGCTTTGTGGGCGATGTGGCCCATGGCTTTGTAAATCCGCCCACCCGCCGCTACAGTCTGTTGTGGCATGGGACTGAATTTCGGTGTGGCAATAAACTGCGTCCGAAAGTCGCCACGGACAAGCTGATCGTTGGACTGCGGGTTGTTGTCAGGGCCGTGATAGGGGTGGCTCCAATCGTCGACCCCGTCGGGAACTGGTTTGACAAGTTTGCGATCGCCGACCAGCGCGATGGCCCTGGGACGCAGCGTACGCAATAGTTCGTCGTCAGTGACTTGCTCAGCCGCCGACGCCGCCACGACGACGCCATCGGCTACATTGTCCGCCAGGTGGACTGACTTAAGTGAGCCACTTCCGACAAATACTCGTGTGCCCAGCAGGCCAGCTTGTTCGGCCGCTTGACGCACCGAGTTGACTTGTAGCGGATCGGACGATTGAAAATAGAGTGTGGCCGCACTTGACTTGACGCCGGTGATCAAACGCTGCGCGTCACCTTCAGGAAGATCCAACACGCAGACGATGCCAGGCTGTGCCGAAAGCCCCTCAAGGTTGTCCTCCGCGCGTGCAGCAGTGGACAAGATGACTCCATGAACAAACGTGATCGCAACAACAATAGCAGTTGGAAAAAACGGTCTCATGACTTTGATCTCCGTTGGCGGCGGGCGCGACTGACTGGGGGTGTCTAGTCTACCGTTTTCGCACGGCCATTGCATTCATTTCAGGCAACTCTTTCTGATTCTCAGATGGCGAGTACCGAGCGAGTCCGAAAAAACAACAAGATGCACGCGGCGAAAATCGAAGCGGGTACATGGACGGTGAACAGAAAAACCGCGATGATAAGGACCATTGAATCAACAACAACCATCAAGGAATACGACCAACAGGAGACGAGGATCCCATGAGCAGGCTGGACGGAAAGGTCGCCATCATTACCGGAGCGGGAACAGGAATCGGTCGCGAAGCCGCCAAAATGTTCGCCGCTGAGGGTGCCAAAGTCGTCGCTGTTGGCCGGCGCCCCGAACCGCTGGCCAGTGTGGTCGACGAGATCAAGCAGGCGGGGGGCGAGGCGACGGTCCATTCTGCCGATCTGGAAGACGGTGACGCAGCCGCAGCGGTCGCCGCGGCGACGATCGAGACGTATGGGCGTGTCGACATCCTGGTCAACAACGCCGGCCATGCGTCGCAGGTTCGGTCGATCCGCTGGGTCAAGCCGGATGAATGGGAGTCCGTATTTCGAATTAACATCGACGCCGTATTTCGACTGACACAAGCTTGCCTGCCGGACATGCTCTCGCGCGGTGAAGGGACAGTGATTACCACGTCGTCCATGGCAGCTCTGACACCCGGCATCGTGGGAGGTGCGCCTTATTCAGCAGCCAAGGCAGCGTCGTACAACCTGATGCGCGGCCTGAACAGCGAACTGCGCGCCAGCGGGATTCGCGCCACGACCATCATCCCCGGTGAAGTCGACACGCCGATCCTTGAGGGCCGCCCCAAGCCGCCGTCCGACGCCGCTCGCGGCACGATGATGCAGCCCGAGGATATCGCCAGCGCGATCTTGTTGTCCGCCACCATGCCCCAGCGGACCCTCGTAGAGGAGATCGTGTTAACGCCAACTCAGCCCCGTGACATGGAAGAAGAATTGAAGGTGGCGCGAACCAAAGGGTCGGAGGCGGCAGGGTAGCCGTGTTGTTGGTTTGCAGCCGTTCTCACCTCATGTCTCACATCTAGAACCTCTTGTTGTGATGCGGTCTTCCGGCCGCAATACCACTCCGACCGAAGATCTCCAGGAGCGCGTGGAATGCCTGTCCACGTTCGGCGCAGAAAAAGGAGACCTTCGGTCGAAACAGTGAGCTGGTCAGGAGACCAGCCCACAACCTGGAGACAACCTGGACTCACTGGCTCTGCTGTTGATCGCTAATTGTTGGCCAACAACTGCTTCGCGGCAGCGCCGATCGCGGCCGCGTCATCTTCGCCGACCTCGCACAGCAGCGGCATCAACGGACCCATCGCCGCGATGCCGGACAATGTGACCGCCGTATGCAAGACACGGACAGGATTGATTGCATTGCGCAGATCCTCCAGCGGTGAAAAGACTCGGCGAATTTCATCGGCTTTTGCAAAATCACCTGCCTTGATTGCCCGCAACATCTGCATCGACAGTCGCGGTGCCAGGCAAACACACCCAGACGTAAAGCTCGTCAAGCCAAACTCGCTTAGGTGCGTGATCGCAGGCTGTTCGCCGATGCCACTGACGATCCGCGACGGTCCAACCGTGTCGACCAACTCGCGCAGGTAGTCGTCATTGGATGTGTCGTCTCGGACAATCGCATATTTGATCCAGGAGAGCAGACCATCGTCCATCAGTTGTTTCACGCGAGCGACATCAATGAACCCGTCGTGCTTGATATAAAGCACCGCTGGTCGGTTCACCAATTCGACGAAGTGGCGCACGGCGGTGGCGACTCCATCAGGCGTCACAACATCGCGGGTCGGCAGGATCATGGCCGTCGGAAACGGCATGTCATGCAGAATGATTGCCTGATCCATCATCGCACCGTAGCTCGGGCCCACCGACGGGATGACCAGCGTGTCGTCGCCTGCGCTCTCGGCCAGCATTTCCACCAGATCCGCGTATTCGCTTAGGCCAACGTGGTACAGAATCGCGTTGCCGCCGTACAGCAACGTCGTCACGCCACCCGCTTCAAGATGGCGGATCTGCTTCTCGTTCTCGGCACGATTAAACGACAGGTCAAGATTGCGCGCCAGCGGGGGCACGGAGATCACGGAAGCGGCGAGTGTTTCGGGAGTAATCAGATCGGTGTTCATCGTAATCGGGACAATTCCTGTATGACAGTTTGAGGTGTTAGCGTACTAAGTTCTGCTCTAATCAACTCGAAATTCACGAATGATATCCTCATCCAATTCGATACCCAGTCCTGGTCCGGCGGGGACCGGTACGCGGCCATCCACTAGCGGCGGCAGGTTCCTGACCAGTTTTCGCATGAGCGGCGAGGGGCGTAGGCAGTACTCGACCAAATCGCCGTTGGGAACCGAAGCCATCCAGTGCAGCGACGCACAGAGATTGATTCCCGTGCTGAAGCAGTGAGGTACGGGGCGGCGGCCATGGTTCTGGCACAAGTCTGAGACGCGTCGGCAGACGGTCAAACCGCCGCAAAACGCAACATCGGGTTGAACCACATGCAATCCCCGCTCGATGAGGTCTTCAAAGTCGTAGTGCGTCACGTCCCCTTCACCAGCTGCGATCGGTACCGGCGAAACTGGACATAGCGCTGCGTACCCTTGGCGATCATCTTGGGCGAGTGGTTCTTCGAGCCAAGTGATGCCCAACGGCGCGAGCAGCTTGGCTCGTTCAATGGCCGTCGCCAGATCCCAGGCGTGCCCCGCATCGACCATCAGGTCACGTTCGTCGCCGAGCACGTCACGGGCTGCCTGAACGTGTGCCAAGTCGGTTTCCGCATCTTCTCCAAACGGCCCCCAGCCAAATTTGACCGCCGTTAGACCGAGTTCGACAAACTCCCGAGCCAGCGCCGCGGTGTCATCTGGCGTATCGCCGAATAGAACGCTAGCGTAGGCGCGTACTGTTGTGCGTTGGGCTCCGCCGAGCAGTTCATAAACCGGCCTACCTTCGGCCTTGCCTTTGATGTCCCATAGAGCGATGTCCGCACCGCTGATGGCGTGAATCGCCGCACCGCGACGGCCATAGCGATTCGTTTCGTAATACATCTTTTCCCAGAGACGTTCCGGCTCCCGCGGATCTTCGCCGATTAGAATTGACGTCAGGCCGTGTCGCCGAGCGGCTGATCGCGGCGCTTCGAAGCAGGCCTTACAGACGTACGACTGGCTAGTAACTTCGCCAATGCCGGTAATCCCGGCGTCGGTTTCCATGCGAATTACCAACACATCCAGCGTCCCGTCCGGGATCGCCTCGACAACCGGTACGCGCAGGTGAATTGGTTCGACGGCCGTAATCTTCATGATGCGTTTACCTCGAAGGGTGACGGAACGTCTTCCTGTTTTAGTACGTCGTAAACCCACGGGCTATGGCCGTGCGACCTTGAAAGGCTCCGCCGATCCGGCGTGAGAAATCCACCGGTGTTGTGGCACGGTCTCCTGACCGTGCCATGGTGGCGAATCACGACTCATCGATTGACCTTTCCGAACGTGGGCCGGTCGGGAGACCGACCCACAACGCAGTGGTGAGGTTGGCATTGGTGCCTCCTTTGTGGATAGTCGTTGTTCGTGGAGGGAACAACGACACTCCTACTCTGCCAGATGTTTCATACGCAATCCGCCGCCCCCCGGCAGAATCTCTCCACGGCGGATCGTTGTTGCCGCCGTCAGCAATTCATTGCCGACGCGTTTCTGTCGATAGCTGTCTGTAAACTCAAACTTACCTTGGTGTCTCTCCAGGATCGCAATATCCGCGATTGTGCCGACGCGCAGCGTGCCGATTTCGTCGCTGCGTTTGAGGACCTGTGCCGGCCGCGTTGTTGACATCTCGATGACGCGTTCGATCGGCACACCCAACATCAAGAACTTGCTCATCGTTGTCGGCATGTCGTAGACCGGGCCATGGATGTTCTTGGTATGCAAGTCGGTACTGATCGTGGTTGGCTCGAAACCACAATCGAGTGCCGCTTGGACCACCTCCCATTGAAAGCTTCCAAAGCCGTGCCCGACATCAAAGATCACGCCGCGTTCGGCCGCCTGACGGATGGCTGGATAGATTCTTCCGGCGTCGTCGGTTACACGAGTGCTGCCACCCTTAAAACAGTGGGTAATGCAGTCACCAGGATCGAGTGCCTCGGCGATTTCCGGGATCGACATTGGACTCTCGCCGATGTGCACCATCAACCAGGTTGCCGACTGACGCGCAGCGCGAATGGCGGCTCGAAGATTCGACCAACCCTGTTCCCCTTCGCCAATGATGTGCTTACCGGCGCGGATCTTCACGCCAACGGCCACGTCCGAATGGCGGCGAATCGTCTCGACAACACCGTCCGGATCGGCATAGCGTGGGTCGAGCAGTTCACCGAGTCTGGCCGCGACAAGCCCGATGCAAGAAAGATTCACCAGTGCCAACAGCTGGGTATCGGTTCGGTCGATACCGTCGCGACGGAAAGCAGCAAAATTGTATGAGCCCGCGGTACCAGCGTCGAGCATCGTTGTGACTCCGCCCGCGGCGCACAGTAGATCAGGATCCAGGCCGAAGGGGGAATGCGTGTACGCGTGCATGTGCAGGTCGATCAAGCCCGGCACGACCAACTGGCCTCGGGCATCGATGACGTGGTCCGCTTGAAAGTCCAGCAATTCATCTGCTTGGGCGGTGATCCGATCGCCGGTCACGGCCAGTTCGCCGGGACCGCTAAAACCCTGGGAGGGGTCGATAACCGTGCCGCCGCGAATGAGGACGTCGCATTGCATAGGTGAATTGTCTCCGGAATTGTGGGATGATTGTCAGCCGGCAGCGTGATGCGATTCCGCTGGTAAACAGATTGAATGCGATGGTTGATCGCGATGCAAGGAGTGACCAATGCAAGTATCCAACGTTCATGTCACAGTCGTCGATGTTCCACAAATTGCACCGATCGCACCCTACCGTTCGCACATTCGCACCAGTTCCACGACCTGCAGTGCAATCGTCCAGGTTGAAACGGACGCGGGGCTCTCAGGCTGCGGCGAGCATAACGTTAATTTTCTGGAGGATATCAGCGGGGCGCGGATGCAACAGCAAGCCCGTGATTGGCTGATTGGCAGAGATCCGCTGAACATCACTGCGTTTCATCGCGACTGTCCGCTCGAGATGCGGTTGAAGTCAGGGATCGAGTTGGCGCTCTGGGACCTGAGCGGCAAGGCGCTGGGAGTTTCCGTCGCCGCACTGTTGGGTGGCGTCGTGCGCCAGCGGGTAGATGTTGCGGCGTGCATGGGCATTCAATCGTACGAGCGGGCCGGCGAAATTGCTGTCTACTACGTCGAACAAGGATTTGGTTCGCTCAAAACGAAAGCGGGCACGGATATGAACGAAGACATCGAAATGGTTCGGGGTGTTCGTGATGCTGTCGGCGACAAACTGAAGCTGCGGATCGATCCGAATCGAGCCTACTCGCCGCAGCAGGCCGCCGAATTATGCAAGCGATTGGAACCGTATGATCTCGAGTATCTCGAGCAGCCGATCCCGGCCGAACCGCTATCGGATGCCAAGTGGCTTCGATCGCAATCCAATGTGCCAATTGCCTTGAACGAAAGCGTGACAGATCCCAAAAGCGTGCTTGACATTATCCAGGCCGATGCCGCCTCGTTTGTTTTGCCGGACACACACATTGCCGGTGGCATCCTTCCCTGCGTGACAATCGGTCGCATCTGCGAGGCGGCGGGAATTCCTTGCATCATGCATTGTGGCCACGACCTCGGTCCAAAGACCGCCGCGATGGTGCATGTCGCGGCGGCCTGTGAGGCGTATTCGCTGGCCAACGATACCACCTACTTCGGTCTGGAGGACGACATCATCACCGAACGAATCGAAATCCGAGACGGAAGCATCGCCATCACGGACAAACCGGGATTGGGCATCGAAGGCGACCCCGATCGGATTGCAAAGTATAAAGTTGATTGCTGATCAGAAAACACTCGTTTCACACCACGCCAGATCATTCCAAGAATGTGTTAGGGAATGACCGAGTCATTCCTATTCAAATCCCACGAGAAAATTCCATGGACCTGTTTCAGCGGTACGGTCTGACACGCGTAATCAACGCTTGCGGCAAGATGACGCATTTGGGCGGTGCGATTGTCTTGCCGGAGATTGCCGAGGCGGCCACCGAATCGCTCAACCATTTCTTCATATTGGACGAACTCCAAGCTGCGGCCGGCCGGATTATTTCCGAGACAACAGGTGCCCAGAGCGGTTGCGTGACGGCCTGCACCTCAGCCGGAATCACGTTGGGTGTCGCGGCGAGCATGACCGGCACGGATATTGCAAAGGTCCTGCAGCTTCCAGATACCACCGGAATGCCGAACCGCGTGCTGATTCAGAAAGGCCATTGCGTAGATTATGGCCACCCCGTGGCACAGGCGATCCGCTTGTCGGGCGCGACGGTGGTCGAGGTGGGTGTGGTAAACCGGTGCATGCCGGAAGAATTGTCTTACGAGCTGGCTAAAGGGGACGTGGCGGCAGTTGTGCATGTCGAATCACATCACACCGTCCGCTATGGCTGGGTACAGCTCGCCGAAGTTGTCCGCCTGGCCGACGAATTCAATGTACCGGTGATCGTCGATGGTGCCGCGCAAGACCAGCGGCTGCGAGAACTCGTCAGCACCGGCGCGGGGCTTGTGCTGACTAGCGCTCATAAATACCTCTGCTCGACGACGGGAGGTATCGTGGCGGGGCGCAAAGAACTTGTCGACGCCGTCTACCTTCAGAACAGGGGAATTGGCCGGCCGATGAAGGCCGGCAAGGAAGCGATCGTAGGCGCGATGGCGGCGTTGCAATACCGAGCTCGCCAGGACATCAAGGCCTGGACCGCCGAACAGGATCGTAAGGTCGCGGTGATAATGGACCGACTGCAAGACATTCCAGGACTCCTGCTGAGCGTCGATGCAGATCCCAATGGCTGCCCGTTCTCCCGCGTCCGCCTGTCAATCGATGCAGACATCACCGGGACGTCCATGGTCTCATTGCGAGATGCTTTGGCGGAAGGCAATCCAGCAATCTTCTTGCGAGCGCACCACATTGACGAAGGCTACGTTAACATTGATGCCATCGAATTGACGGACGACGAGATCGAGTTAGTATGCGAACGAATCCGTGATAATCTCGAGGAGAGGTTGTGAATTTTTCGTCTGGATTGAAACTCGGTAGACTCACAGGCTAGAAAGAGGAAGGGGTCGGGAGTCTTTTTCGGGCAACGACCTACGATCCGTAGACGCTGATAGCCGAAAAAGACTCCCGACCCCGGCACCATTCGACTTACGTCACCTCATTGAACCGTATTGGGGCTAGGAACGAACAACGACTATTCTTGCTCACATGACGACCAAATAGGAGGAACACTCCCATGCAGCCGACCAACCGACGACGATTTCTTTGCCAAACGGGAATCGCAACTTGCCTTGGCGGAACGCTGTTGTCTGCTGGCGGTGTAACGTCGCCTATCTTCGCGGCACCCAGCGGAAAACGACCCAAAGTTGCCGCCATCTTCACGGTGCTGCGATTCCGCAGTCACGCCTACAACATCCTCGAGAACTTCCTGGGGCCATATTACTTCAACGGCAAGCTAACTGATCCCGGCGTTGATGTGGTGTCGTTCTTCGCCGATCAGTTTCCCGCAGACGACATGGCTCGTAAAGTCGCGCAGCGTTTCGATATTCCGTTGTGTCCGACTATCGATGAGGCGCTCTGTGTCGGCGGCAAGAAGCTGAATGTAGACGCTGTTTTGTTGATTGGCGAACATGGCGACTATCCGTACAATGCCCGCGGGCAGCACCTCTATCCGCGCAAACGGTTCTTCGACGAGGCGGTTGCGGTTATGCGACGCGCGAATCGTTTTGTGCCCGTGTTCAACGACAAGCACCTGTCGTACCGATGGGATTGGGCAAAGGAGATGTACGATACCGCGCGGGCGCATCAGATGCCGCTGTTGGCAGGCAGTTCCGTTCCTTTGGCTCAGCGGAAGCCGCCGCTGGACTTGCCCGCCGGAGCGGAAATCGAAGAAGCCGTTTCGATCCACGGAGGTGGGCTCGAATCGTACGACTTCCATGCGCTCGAGGTGCTGCAGTCGGTGGTCGAATCTCGAAAAGGCGGAGAAACCGGCATTGCGCGAATCGAACTGCTGTATGGCCAGAAACTGAAGAAGGCCCGTATGGCGGGGCGTTGGTCGCAGCAGCTGGTCGACGCAGCGATGAATGCCGAACAAGCGATGAAAGCCCGTCGTCAACCGCGGCCGAAAACAGGTGTATTCAAGGCCCAGCCCAGGCAGAACCCACCGCCTCGCCCTGATGGTCCACACGTGATTGCCATCGAATACAAAGACGGCTTGCGCGCCACGGTGCTGAAAATTGGCTCGAGTTCGGATCGTTGGAACTTCGCCTGTCGTCTACGTGGCGAGACGAAACCTCGCGCCATGGCTTACTTCAACAGCCCGTGGGGCAACCGCGGCTTATTCAAAGCACTCTCGCACGCGATCCAGCAGCAGTTCATCCACGGCATTGAACCCTATCCAGCCGAACGAACCCTGTTGACCACGGGCATGGTGGAAGCGGTCATGCGGTCATTTGAGCAACAGGGTCAGCCGATCGAGACACCCCAGTTGGAGATCGCTTATCAGGCCAGGCCGTGGAAGCAATTCCGCGAATTGGGCCGAACGTGGAACATCATCACGACCGAGACGCCTCAGCCCACCACATTTCAGCCCCGCTCATTTGCCGACCTTCACCGCTAACAGCGATTCGCGAATTTCAAAATGCCCATCGACGATCGTCGTCCGACGCACTTTCGCTGGAACGTCTTTGTGATGGCCTGCGGAACTTCGTGGCTGTTGTATCTGCATCGCTATATCTTTGGTCTGATCAAACCGGTTCTAAAAGAAGAGTGGGATCTCGGCAATGACGACCTTGGATTGCTCGATGGTGCCTTTCAACTCACCTACACGATGTTTCAGATTCCGTTAGGGGTGGCGACCAACGCGTTTGGCGTGCACCTGATGCTGACCTGTATGCTTGTCGTCTGGGCAGTCAGCCTGGGGCTGCACGCTTGGGCGCCGACCATCAAGCACATGTGGGCGGCTCGCACGACGATGGGACTAGGACAGTCGGCCGTGTTTGCCGCGCAAAGCCAGATCACCAGAGCGTGGTTCCCGCCTTCGGTGAGGACGACCGTGCAGGGGTGGGTAGGTGTCTTCTTCGCGAGGTTTGGTGGACTTTCGGCGAATCTGCTTCTGGGCTCCGTGTTGCTCGGCGTGTTCGAGCTACCGTGGCGAACTGTCGTCTACGTCATGGCGGGTGTTGGGCTTGGCCACGCAATTCTCTTCGCGCTGTTTTTTCGAAACTCGCCACGCAACCATTCACGCGTGAACGACGCGGAGGCGGCGTTGATCGAGGAGAATGTGGGGAAACCGTCAATGCCGAAACCTCGCATGAGGATCGGCGAAATGTTTCGACGAATGAGCCCGCGTTCCATCGGCAACGTCCTGATGCTCAATCTACAGACAATCTTCAGCGCACTGGCGGACAATGTTTTTTCTGCATGGATTCCACTGTGGCTGTCGGACATCCACAATCTGGAGTTCAAGAAAATGGGGTTCTACGCCTCTCTGCCGTTGCTAGGCGGTGCCCTTGGCGGTGCGCTTGGCGGGTGGTTGAACGACAAGATGATCGCGCAGACTGGGAGCCTCCGCTGGTCTCGGACAGTGGTCGGCGCAACAGGGAAAGGGATCGCCGGAGTCTTGTTGCTAACCTCTTTGTTGTGGTACGACGAGCCACAGTCGTTTTGCGTGATGTTGTTCTTCGTGAAGTTCTTCTCCGATTGGAGTCTTGTGACGACATGGGGTTGTGTGACAGATATCGGTGGTCGCACTTCAGCGACCGTTTTTGCATACAACAACTCCGTCGCCGGAATCGGTTCCATTGTGGGATCGGCGCTGTATGGATATGAGTCCGAATATATCAGTTGGGTGCTGGTCTTCGTGACGGCGGCCGCGGCGTATCTCGTTTGCGCGCTCACCTGGTTTCTGATCAATTGCGAGATTCCAGTCATCGCCACAGAATCAAACCAAGACGAGCCATGAGCAAGAGAGGAAGAAACTCACGCAAAGGCGCAAAGGCACAAAGGCCGTGCTCGATCATGTTCTTTGTGTCTTCGCGCCTTTGCGTGACACACTTTCGAATAACCCAGTGCATCTCATGAAAACACAGCCACCCACTCGACGTCAGTTTTCAGATCCCGAGTGTTTTGCAATCACCGATGCGGATCGACGGCTATTTGACCGGAGAATCGGCGGCTTCGTCCCACCTGATGCGTTTGACGCGCATGCCCACTGGTACGATCTGCGACACCTTTTGGAGGTTGCTCCGGACGAGTCACCAATCGCCAGGCCCGACGTCGGCTACGACGCCATGATCGCGAGCATGACGCGTTGGATGGGCTCGCGAGTGATCAAGCACGGCCTTTATTTTCCGTTTCCGGTACGCGGCTTGGATTGCGTGGCGGCAAATCAGTTTCTGGCCGACCAATTGAAACAACATCCGGAATGTCGCGGGCTGATGATGATCCGCCCGCAAGACGAACCTGACGCCATCGAACGAACGTTGATAGAGCATCGGTTTGCCGGGTTCAAGGTGTACCACGTCTTCGCCGAGCGGGAAAAGTCATTCCACGCCGAGCAGAGCGAATTCTTGCCCGAATGGGCTTGGGAATTGGCTGACCGTCACGGTCTGTGGATCACAATGCACATGGTGTTGCCCCGGGCGCTCAGCGATCCTCTCAATGCAAAGTACATTCAGAGTCGTTGTTTGAAGTATCCCAATGCTCGATTGGTGCTGGCGCATGCAGCTCGAGGTTTCAACGCAACAGATACGGCAGATTCCATCGACCAGCTCCGAGGACTCGACAATGTGTTCTTCGATTCGTCTGCCATTTGCGAACCGACGGCTTTTGAGGCGATCATTCGAGCGACCGGTACGACGCGCCTGATGTATGGCAGCGATTTCCCCGTCTCCGAGATCCGAGGCAAGGCGTTTTCCGTCGGTGATGGATTCATGTGGGTCTATCAGCACAATGTCGACTGGGACGGCTGGGAACATGGCGGCCCGAATCTCGTAGGGATCGAATCGCTAACTGCGCTCCAACGGGCCTGCCGGACGATGTGCCTGAAGGATGGAGATCTCGAGCGCATCTTTCGAACGAACGCTCGCCAGCTGTTGGGGCTGGGAGAGAATCCCGATGGCGATCTGGTCCAGCAGCAGTATCGCCACGCTAAGCAGATCATTCCTGGCGGCACACAACTGTTGTCGAAACGTCCCGAGCTGTTTGCGCCAGATCATTGGCCTGCCTATTATGAGCAGGCGATCGGTTGCGAGGTAATCGACACCGCAGGGCGGCGTTTCATCGACATGTCGTTCAACGGGATTCTGGCGTGTATTTTGGGCTTCGCCGACCCGGACGTGAATGCTGCTGTGATCCGTCGTGTCCATCTGGGATCGATGGCGACGCAGCAGACGCATGACGAGGTTCGCTTGGCGGAGATGCTCTGCCAGATCCATCCCTGGGCCGAGCTGGCACGTTTTCCGCGAACCGGCGGCGAATCAATGGCAGTTGCCGTACGTATTGCCCGGGCAGCGACGGGCCGCAGCAAAGTTGCCATTTGTGGCTACCACGGTTGGCACGATTGGTACCTGGCCGCGAATCTTGCCGGTGGCTCGGACGGGCTTGCCGGCCATCTACTGCCGGGTCTCGAGCCAGCGGGTGTCCCGGACGGCTTGGCCGGAACGACGCTGCCGTTTCGCTACAATCATCTCGACGAAATCGAGCGAATTGTCGCCGTCCATCAAGGCGATCTGGCCGCGATTGTCATGGAGCCGACACGCCACGTCGATCCGGAGCCGGGCTTCTTGGAAGGCGTACGCCAGCTGGCGTCGAGGTGTGGTGCCAGGCTGATCTTTGACGAGATTTCCATCGGCTGGCGACTCTGCCTGGGTGGTGCGCATTTGAAGTTCGGTATCGAACCGGATATGGCCGTGTTTGCTAAGACCATCAGCAACGGGTTCGCCATGGGGGCCGTGATTGGCAATCGCGCGACGATGGCGGCAGCTCAATCGACGTTTATTTCCAGCGCCTATTGGACGGAAGGGGTTGGCCCCGCGGCAGCCGTTGCGTGCATCGACAAGATGCAACGGATCGACGTGCCGTCTCATCTGGCCAAGATTGGATCGCGTCTGACCGAAGGATGGCGGCAGCTGGGCGAGCGTACGGGCGTGGCGGTGACGACAGGCGGGAGGCCGGAAGGGGTCGTCGTCGGTTTCGACCACCCTGAAGCGACGGCACTGCAAACGTTGTTCACCATTCGCATGCTGGATCACGGTTTTCTCGCTTCAGCCGGCTTCAACCCGACGCTGGCCCATGCACCGAGGCATGTCGACGCGTATCTTGCTGCGGCTGCCAAAGTGTTTGAGGAGATCGCCGAGGCCGTCGAACGAGGCGACGTGTTGAAACGCATCGACGGCAAACCGAAACACACGATGTTCGCGCGGCTGACGGGGTGAGCATTGTTCCTCTGTCGGATTCGTGCATATATGATTGACGGCGAGTTGATGAATTGGCGAGAATCAGCGTGCAAGGCGGACGGGACAATCTACCTGTGGCGAGCCCGGCTCCGCCAGTCTGTCACCGAACGAAGGCGCAGATCATGCGACACATCTCCAGAGGCTTATCGATTGGGGCACTGCTCCTTGTCTGCGGTGCGGGTTGTATGCAAAAGGCGGTTGAACAGGTCGCTGTCCAGGTCAAGCGGATCGAGACGGGACCCTTAGACCTACACGCGTTGGGTGACGCACCAATCAGCATCGATCAGACCATCGTACAAGACGATTCGCCCGCCCAAGAAGATTCTCGAAACTCAAACAAGGCTGTTAATGGCAAGCAACGGCGCGATGCTTCGTCCATTGATCTGGACCCTCAGAATGTCTCTGCGCTGCAGTGGTTGGCCGAACACCAATTGCCGGACGGCAGTTGGAATTTTGATCACCGGACGGGGCCATGTGGCGGGCGGTGCGACGGTGCTGGAACGGCGACGGGTGCGACGAATGCGGCCACGGCGATGGCGCTGCTGCCGTTTCTGTCACTCGGCCAATCGCACCAGCGCGGAGAATACCAACAGACGGTTGGCCGCGGCGTTGCCTATCTTGTGAGCAAAGCAAAGCACGACAAAAACGGTACTTCTTTCCACGAACGACAAGGAACAATGTATTCGCACGGCTTGGCGACGATCGTGCTATGCGAGGCATACGGCTTGACCGGGGACAAGCAGCTCAAGGATGTTTGCCAGTCGGCCTTGGGTTTTATCGACTATGCGCAAGATCCCGTTGGTGGCGGATGGCGATATTCGCCGCGGCAACCGGGCGATACCTCCGTCAGCGGTTGGCATGTATCGGCCTTGAAGAGTGGTCAACTTGCGGGCTTGACGGTACCAGACAAGACGCTCATTGGAGCGTCACGGTTCTTTGATTCCGTTCAGTCCGACGCGGGCGCGAAATTCGGCTACACGACGCCAGGTGCCCGAAGGTCGACAACTGCAATTGGGCTGATGTCACGGATTCATCTTGGTGGTAAACGGGATCACGAGGCCTGGCAACGGGGAATCGACTATATCCAGAAAATAGGCCCTTCGCCGAGCGATCTGTATTTTAATTTTCATGCCACGCAGGCGATCTCGCAGCACGGCGGCGAGCCTTGGACCAAGTGGCAGAAGTCCGTTGGCGACTTGTTACACAAGACGCAGGCCATCGATGGCCACGCAACCGGCAGCTGGCATACTGGTAACGACCACTCAACCTCGCGCGGTGGCCGGCTGTACTGTACCTCGCTGGCCACGCTGATCCTTGCGATCCACCATCGCAAACTGGGGATCTCTCAAGTCGAGGAAGACGACCGCTAGAGCGCATTCGGCGTAAATGTAGCGGGTTTTGCGTCAGATCGGACTTAGAAACAAGGCGTCGCGCACGCTACACGTCCGTGCGACTCGCACTAGCCGAATCGGAGTGGTCAAGGATCTTCCGTGTCGAGGCTCGAGGTGTGATCGTGAATGATTAGCCAGCGCGCGTCAATGCGGCGGAAGACAAGCGAGAAATTGCCGCCGATGTTCTCCGTGTCTCGTTTCAAATGCCATTGACCCAAGACCAGTGCCGTCGAGTCGCTTAAAGCCACGAACTCGAGGTGATCGAATGTCAGATGGCCCATCTTTTCAGGTGTCGTGTAACGCTTCTTGTAACGTGCAATCGTGGCCTGCCAGCCGCGAGTCGTCTTGCCGCCGGAGCTGAATGTGAGTTGTTCTGACTTCCAATAGTGCTCCATGAAACCCTCAATGTCGGCGTCGTTCCATGCGCTGGATTGCACCGCCAGAACATTGGTGAG
>NYXM01000054.1 GCA_002685655.1 Planctomycetaceae bacterium | reverse complement strand
TGTCCGTCGTGGCCGTTCGTTTCGGCTTGCACTGATGTCGGGTCGTAGAGTTCCAACGCCATGAATGGCATGTTCAACGTGTGGCAAGCCATATCACCCAACGCGCCGGTTCCAAAACTCCAGAAGCCTCGCCACTTGAACGGATGGATCGCCTGATGATAGGGACGTTTCTCAGCCGGGCCCAAGAACAGGTCCCAATCGACGTGCGATGGAATGGGAGCCGGATTGCTAAGGTCCACTTTATCGCCTTGCGGCCATACCGGACGATTCGTCCAAACATGGACTTCGCTGACCGCGCCCAACGTGCCCTTCTGAATCACGGCAACCATCTCCCGAAGCGAATCATAGGAGGTTCCTTGATTGCCCATCTGCGTCTTGAGTTTCATCTCACGCGCAACTTCTCCCATCAGGCGAGCTTCTTCGATCGAATGAGTCATCGGCTTCTGTGTAAAACAGTGCTTGCCCAACCGCATCGCCATGAGTGACGCCGGCGCGTGTGAATGATCGGGAGTGCTGACCGTCACCGCGTCGATGTTCTTGCCATACTCGTCAAGCATCTTGCGATAGTCGCGATACTGCCTGGCTTTGGGAAACGCGATCCCCTTCTTTCTTAAGTTGTTGTTATCGATGTCGCAAATCGCGACCAGGTTGCCTTGCGTACCAGCGTCGCGCGAGTCGCTATCGCCCTTGCCGCCGACGCCAATCGAAGCAATGTTGACCTGTTCGTTCGGCGAGTTGCTCTCCTGTGCCCGAAGGCCCGACGCGGCAAAATAACCCGCACCGACAACTGCGGTTGTCTTCAAGAACTTTCGACGATTCGTACGATGCGCCATTGCAAACTCCTTATCCATTATGAAAGACCTAGTTTTCTTGTTGAGGACCGCCCGAGCAACAACTGTCGTATAGTCGTTGTTGGCTCCGCGAACATTGCGCCAGGGTCCATTGCGCCGAGTCCGCTGAGCGAACCGCGACTATTGTTGATGCGCCAGTCCTTAGCCAGCTATAGAGGCTATCCAAGACAGCGGAAAATAGCAATTGCTGCCCCTCAATTGTGGTGGATTTCAACAGCTTTCGAGCCCATCGGGCCCGCCCCACTGCAGCGTAGGGCTGCCTTGATCCGCCAATCGTCAGGCACGATCCCCTACCCGACAACCATCCAGATCCGCAAGAGCGACGGAGCGATGGCCAACGTTACGACAGACAATGCCCCAGCAAATAGGCCGCTCACCAACATCACCAAGCTCAGTTCAGCGGCTTGCATCCCAACAATCATGTGCCGGCTGCACCCGAGCTTTACGAGCGTTCGCATTTCGCGTTGACGCAAACGGCGCGAGAGTAAGACAACCAAGGTCAGAAACATGGCCGTGACGGCAATCAACACGATGGTGCCCAAGTCGAAGAACTGCTTGGCGCGGAACACCATCTGCAGAAGTTCGTTGACAATATCAGCAGGCTGTAGAATCTGGGCTGCCTGATCGTCCGCCAGATAACGGCCCATCAGCAGGGTCTCGGATTTTTCGTCGTGTGGCAGTGCGATCACTGCCGTCAGTGGAAACGACTGCGGCTGGCCGTGGAAGTGAAAAGAGCCAAGATTATCCTCGGTGATTTCAGTGTAATGGCGTAATGCCGCACCCGCGATGATTTCGCGATCAGTTTGTTTAAGGATGACTCCGTTACTAACCCGGTTACTGTCGTCGGCGCGTTGGCCGGACCCAGTGTCGTCAGCCGGCTGGACTGTGCCAAGTTCCTGGTGACCGTGACCAATCCCTTCAATAATCCAAGCAGTTTTTAGATCGACGAAGACTACGTTGTCGTCTGGGGCATGGGTCTCGTCGAGCACGCCTGCAACGCGCATGTTCAACGGATACGCACCCGCGATGTCAAATACGTTCTCAGGATCCGACAACAGCCGGTCGCCCGGTTCGAGCCCCAGCTGTCGAGCAACACGCGCGCCAAGGACACAATCGCCTAGTCGAACGAGCGTCGTACCGCGGCGGATCTGGAGTTGTCTGAAGTCAAAGTAGTCCAATGTTGTCCCAACGATCGGAAAACCTCGCGCGCGCTGCCGCACCAGGAGTGGAATCGGGACCGCCAGCCCGCTGGCCCGCGCATCGCTAACCTGCTGCATACTTATCGAACGTGGCGGTTGCGTCTCGAAGTACAGGGCGTGTAATGCAAGGTCGAACCGACTGCCAGCCGCCCCAATCACCAGGGGTGTTGATTCGCCACGACTCGTGAGTTGCTCTTGAAAGTCAGCGAGCAACAGGTGCATGACGACGGGAAGGTAGATCGTGGCGGTAATGCAACCGACAACGATCAATGTCTGGACCTTGTAGAATGCCAGATAGCGACGTGCAAGCAGCATTATGCCTGACATGATTGTGCCCCTTCCACCAAGAACCGAGTGAAATCAACCCCTCGGTCGAATCGTGGCAGCAGGCTGTGGTCGTGAGTGACCATCACGAACGTCGTGCCTACCGAGGCGGCGCGTTGGAGCAAGATGTCGAGCACATGCTGGGTGTTTTCTGGATCCAGGTTACCCGTCGGTTCGTCAGCCAGGATCAGCCGTGGTCGTGGCAACAAAGCTCGGCAAATCGCCACGCGTTGCCGCTCGCCTTGGGAGAGTTTTCCGATGGGGCGTCGCATCTTGTCTCCCAGCCCCATGGAATCCGCCAATTGGTCGGCCACTCGACGCGTCGCCGCATCCAGCGTGAGCTGCGTGTTAATATAGAACGGCAAGAGAATATTGTCGCGGACGTTGAGATAATCGACTAACTCGAAATCTTGGAACACATGCCCTACATTTGCGATGCGGAAATTGCGCCGACTCGCATCACTCATCTCGCCCATGTCGTGTCCGGCTACTTCAACGTGACCTTTTGTAGGCACAAAAATCCCCGCCAACAAATGCAACAGGGTGGTCTTACCGGAACCGCTGGGGCCGACGAGTGCGACGTTTGCCGAAGAGGCGATTGAAAGCGAATCGATGTGAAGGCAGAATCCGGCTTCGCCGTATTGAAACGTGACGTCTTTCAGGCAGATCATGGCTGCATTGTCGGCCTTCATTCCGCTGTCACTTGGTTGACTGCACTTTCTGAGTTGAACCGGGCGTTTGATAGAACCAACTGACAGGAACCGACCGAAATCGAGTCGACAGCTGACCAGCCTCGGGGCCGCTCTGCCAATAGCTCATGACCGCACGCGATCCAACGAATGTCAGGCTTGTGTAAGAAAAGGTCAGCTTTTGATCCGTCTCCAGGTTGCGAACGTTGCGCCACGTTTTGCCTTCGTCCGGCGACACAGCGGCCGTCAATGGCGTCCGACGCCCACCGTGCCCTTCGCCTGCCGTAAACGTGTTGTTCCAAATCAGCAGCAAGTCGCCCGTCGCCGGAACGCGGCGAAGCGTTGCCGGCGCTTCGGGAGCCTGAACCGACAATTGACCGCGTTCCCCCCACGTCTCTCCGCCATCGCTGGACGTACTGGTGGCGATATGACCGAGTTGCGTTCGCATGATCATCAACACGCGGCCCTTGGGCAATTCGACGACCTCGGGCTCCATCGCGCCACGCTTGGGCGCATCGACATGTCCTTTGCCCCGTCGCCATGTCTGGCCTTCATCATCCGAAATGAAGCAAAACGAGACGAAGTGATTTTCCTTCTTCACGTCATTTGTAAAGGCAACTGGTGCCAGTAATCGCCCCGACTCCAGCTGTGTGATGCGGTCGTTATTCATCACGTGGTAGCCCTTACCCGAAGTGACTTCGACCAAATCGCCGAAGGATTGCGCCTCGTCGAACGAATACCGCACAAACGCGTGCAGATTGTCAAAGCCGTCTTTCTGCAGGTAGAACATGCCAATCTTGCCTGACGGCTCGATTCGACGCAACGTAACGCTCATCACATTCAATGCGCCGGTATTCTCTTGCAACACCGTCGCATCGCTCCACGTGCGACCTTCGTCTGCCGAACGCCGACCCACAATCCGGGCCTTGGCAAAGTCGCTGCCACTGTTGTGAAATTCCGTCGTCGCGAACAGCAGCGTTCCGTCATGCAGCGGCAACACAGATCCTTCGGTGTACCTGGGATGTTCTGTTGTCGCCGTATAAGGCAACTTCGAGATATCTTCGTGTGATTTCGAGCCTGCCGGCTGAGATAGAACCAACAGCGATTGGGCAGCGCGAAGTCGTGCGTCCAGATGTTCGTCGGCCAGCATTTCTTCCAGTTTCGAAGCAAGCGAAATGGCGCGAGCGTCGCCGGCGAATGTGGCCGCGTACGTTCTCACGGCTGGATCTGCATCGCCGAGGTTGTCACGGAGAGCGACCAGGCCATCTGCATCGCCGAGCGCCGCGAGTGCGTGTTGGTGGAATGCGCGATTCAGGGCATTGGGAGTTGTTGTGATGTTCTTCTTCAGCTGTGCAACGTCCGTTTCGTCACCGATCCGCCCGAGGATCCAGGCCGCGATGCGTGTCACTTCGAAATCGGTACCGGCCAATTGAACTCGCAGGAATCTCAGTGCGTCCAGGTTGCCGGCGTGGGCCAGCGCGGCAGCGGACATCATCCGCAGGTTCGGAGTCTTCCCGGTCTGCCACGCGCGACGCATCGCAACACCGTCGCCGATCTCGTGGACCTTAAACAGGCTCTCGGCGGCGTGCACGTGACCATGTGCGTCTTCGCCCTCCAGAATGTCTAGCATGACCCGAGCGTGCTGACGATGCCCGGCGCGAACGAGTTCACGTGCCAAGCCACAGCGACGTTGATCGTCTTTTTCCAGCGGTAACCGGTCGGCGAACCGGGCGACCACTTCGGCCCCATGCCCGCCCAAGACAAGCCCCTCGGCCGCATGGACGGATGGCCAAAACTCGTCGCTCGCCAAACCGGCTTTTAGGACCGAAACGCACTTCTGGCGAATCTGCGGGGAAAGCGAATAGATCGGTGATTCGTCTGCTGTCGCCGGCAACGCAAGCGCCAGTCCCAATGCCGCAACTGAAAGCGAAAAAGCCAAATGCTGTTGCCGACTAACGACCATCGTTGCTCTCCCATGCGGACCACGAATTTCTATTGCCAAAGTTTTAACCCGGCCACGCATCGGAAACAATGATCCGTGCCGGTGTCGCGGTGCGCGCAACCGAAACTCGCCGAGGTGAGGATAGTTGGGTCCGACGAGCAGCTAACAAAAAAAGACGCCGCGAGATCAATTCCCGCGGCGTTCTGGAATGACTGGCCTAATCGTTACGAGATTACTGCCACCAAATCGATTCGGTCGTTCGTGGCGTGACGGCTTGCTGGCGCAGGTCGGCCAATTCACCGCTTGTCTCTACGTTGTCGGCAACTTGCCATGATTCAACTTGTATGCCACCCGACGCCGTGACGATCCATGATTTGCCTTTTTTCAAGAAGCTGACTTCGGGCGGAATCAGCTTGGCGGGATTGGACTTTCTCAATTTGAGTGGACTGTTTTGCTCCGTGAGAATTGGAACGCTCAGCCCAGCCTTGTCCCACAGATGATTCTTTTCGATCAACGCGGCAACCACACACAGGTCCATTAGATTTCGCAATTCGGCAAAGATGACGTCGCCGCCTGACAAGTCGTCATATTTTTCTGTCATCATGTCAGCCCAGCGTTGGGCTGCCGCACTTTTGCGGCCCGTACCGGTCACCGTACCGTCAGCGGCGACGAAGTCATCTTCGGTCATCGCCTTGACTCCCGGTCCCTTCAACTCCCACGATAAACCGTCTTCACCGGCCAAGAGGGGCTCGTAGTTGCAAGCCAGCCACCAACGCGGGTTGACGTCTCCGCCACTACGGCTGGTCTTCATCAGATCCAGATAGCTCGGCAAGCCTTTCACTGGGGCTTGATCGATCTTCATGGCGATTCGCTTCATCCGGTAGTCGGCCGCGACCAACACGCGAGCAAAATGGCTTGTCGCCGGAACACCTTTAATGGTGACGACTTGCGGGCCGAAAGCTCTCTTCATGGCCGGTTCAAGAACCTGCCGATTCACCGAACCTTGTGACCGTTGGGCGTCGAGGACCTTTTGCAGATTTCGATAGCCTTCCTCCGTCGGATCGATGGAACATGAAATACCCTCGGTGCGAGCGGCATGAACCTGACGCAATGCAACCAACAAGTCATCCAGCAGCAACACGGGCCGGTCCGTCGTAACGCCGACGACATTGGCTCGATCATCAATGCGCCACCCCTCGGCGGGGCCAGCGATTAAAATGTCGTTGGCTTCCGGATCAACAAAGACGTACTGAATTCGCTGCAGACCGGCCAGGAACTGAACCTCATCGGGCAAACGACCAAATCGGTTCTTCATGGCGTCTTCGCAAGACGCGGCCAGTCCTCGGAGGGAGAGGATCCGCATTTTGACTGGCATCACCATGTCATCCGACGCAGCCTTGATCTCTTTGTTGAGTGCGGTCAGATGCCGCTTCAAACCGTCCCGACTGGGTGGGCCAACGACCCCAGAAACATCAATCGAAATTCCGCCGACGGCGCTGTTGCGACCGCCACGGTGTCCGGCCCGGGCCACACCGAATTGCGCGATAACCATAACGACAATTAGCAATTTCGAGGTGATTCGCGTGAGTTTGCGAATTGGGACGATCGTGCCCATGACAGGCTCCTTTTTATGGCGCATTTCGTGAATGGGCCGCGATGAAACACACGCGGAAAGGGAATACACCCTTGAAATTGTACAAGAACAGGGACTTTCGCCACAATGCTGGTCCGCGCAAGACCAGTGGCCGCACATAAACCCAGAATAACTCTCGGGTTTGCCTTTTTCAACAAAAACCTCCTCCGCACTATGGATTTGTGATGGCAAGCGTTTGGACACTAACGTAGGCCAGTGACGCGACGACATAGAGGATTCTGGCGGTCGGATGCGCGAGATTATTGTGTCTTTGAGCTGCGGTTGTGAATTCTGGCGACGGCGGTGACCCCCAATTCGCCTGATTTCCGAGCCTAAAGAGCTTGTCTCAGGTTTATCTGTACAAAGAGGCAGGTTTTCTGCGACGGGCACCGACCGCAGATTGGTCGGGGAGCGGGTCGCCGCATCCGAGCGATAGCTTGCGTCGGTCCGAGGCACAGTCTCGCTAGTGCTTCGGCTGAGGATCGTTCGAGGAATTACTGTCCGATAGTCGCCTTTCGCTCCGCGAAAGGAGCGTGCTTTCACGGAGCGAAAGACGACAATTAAGAGATCGAACACTGTTGAGCTAAAAAGTGGGGTAACCAAAATCGCAAGCTGGAACCTTACGCCACTGAACCACCAACCGAACGGTTTTGGCGACGATTCGTCCAACTTTAGTGACGGTTTGCGAATTCAGTTAGACAGACGGGCAGCGCCGCCGATCGCCTCTCTTGCAGTTCAGGTGTGCGGGAGGATAAGGTGATAATTAACCGCCTATGTTAGCTTATCTTGTTATCCGTGAAGGCACGAAGTGGACTGACGTCTTTCGGCTGACCCCCGGAAGGACGGTCACCATCGGTCGTGCGTCGACTTGCCAGATCGTCATCAAGGACGAACGCTGCAGTCGCAACCACGGCGAGGTTTTCTCGTCCGAAGGGGATTGGATAATACGCGATTTGGACAGTCGCAACGGGACGGTGGTCAGTGGCGAGCCGATCCAAGGCGACCACACCCTCATACCTGGCGAAGTGATTCGGATCGCTCATTGTCAGATGGCATTCGTCCACGATCTGTCTCAGGCGTTCGTTGGCGTGGACGAGCCACCAGACCCCGGTGGCGAAACCGTCAACGGGCTCCCGATGTCGAGTATCAGCGATTCGCACGTGCTCGACGACTCATTCGAGCCCACCACGATCATGCATCGTCGCGGACATACTCGGTTTCTGCAACGCAACCTGGCGGCCGACTCGTCACCACCCAAGGTAGGCGAGTCCGCGGCGCAACTTTGCCGGCTGGCTTTTGAACTGGCCAATCAGACGAGTGTCAGTTCGGCCGCCAATCTGGCACTCGACGGGCTATTCGAGGGCACCATTGTTGATGGCGGCGGTTTGTGGTTGGCCAGTCGCGACGCGCGCGACGAGTTGACGATCGACGAAATGGAGTTGATTGCATCCCGCACGGATATCGGATCTTCCTATCGCCGCGTTTCCGCTTTTCTGGCCACGATGGTGCTCAAAGATGGGGAAGCCGTTCTGGCCAGGAACATCGAAGGTGACAGTTCGCTTGGCATCCGCGACAGTGCCGGTGTGTTCTCGGCGACCAGCGTGATCTGCGCGCCTATCCGGCAAGAATCGAAAGTCATTGGCCTGGTCCACCTGTACTGCACCGATGGTGATCGCACGCTGGATGCGGATGATCTGGAATTCACATTGGCAGTCGCGGAAAACGTCGCTTTGGCGTTGAAGAACCTGGGCCTCCAGCAATCGCTCACCGAAGACCTTTCGGCGACGCGTTCTGAAGTCGTTCAGTTGCGTAAACAGCTCGGGGAGCAAAGTGAGATCATCGGGTCCAGCGCGATCATGAAGCAAGTCCAGGAGGACATTTCTCGCGCCGCGCCCAGCCGCGCCACGGTCCTGATTCGCGGCGAAAGTGGCGTAGGCAAAGAGCTGGTTGCCCGTGCCGTGCATTACTCCAGCCCGCGCAGCAACGGGCCATTTGTCTGCTTGAATTGTGCCGCCTTGTCCGAGACGCTGCTGGAGAGTGAGTTGTTCGGACACGAACGAGGCGCGTTTACGGGTGCCACCGAACGCAAGATCGGCAAGTTCGAGCAGGCCGACCAAGGGACTGTGATGTTGGACGAAATTGGCGAAATGAGTTCATCGATCCAAAGCAAGTTCCTGCGAGTGCTGGAAGGTCATCCTTTCGAGCGGGTCGGTGGCAGTAAGGCAATCAAGGTCGATGTGCGGGTGATCGCTGCTACGAATCGCAATCTCGAACGCGCCGTCGCGGATGGCAGCTTTCGTCGCGATCTCTACTTCCGCTTGCACGTTGTCGAGATTCAAGTCCCGCCGCTCCGTAAGCACCCCAGCGATATAATCGAATTGGCCAACTTCTTTCTCGACAGATTCAATGAAGATACCGGACGTAAACTGGCGGGCTATTCGCCGGAAGCGGTCAACTTGATGCAGCACTACCGCTGGCCTGGCAACGTCCGCGAACTCAGGAACGTGATTGAACGTGCCGTTCTGTTAACGCATCACGAAGTCATAGCCGCCGAAGATCTCACGCTTTCCAATCTTGCCACGGCCAGCGAATCTGGCGAATTCCAATTCTCATCTACGAGCTATGATCCCTCAACGTTGGCCGACGTGGAAAAACGGCATATTGCCGCAACGCTTAGTTCGACGGGCTGGAACAAGAGCCGCGCCGCCGAGATCTTGGGGATCGAACGGTCGACACTCGACCGTAAAATCAAACGGTATGAATTGAAAGCGAACGCCTAGCGAGGCCGTGTGTCGGACCGACGCGAGCTATCGCTCGGTTGTGACGAACCGCTCCCCGACCAAACTGCGGTCGGTGCCTGTCGCTGAAAACTTGACTCATTTGTAAAGAAGAACCCGAAACAAGCTTTCTAGCGAAACGGTCGAGTTTGCGCACGTTACCGATCGTGGCGCCGGTAGCACGAGGCCAGTCGGTCAAGTGAAACGCCGCGGTCATAAGATCGGACCAGCCACCAGTTGCGCAACGTCTGCCTGAGGACGCCGTGCCGCTGCCAGCGGCGCGGATCAACTCGGATCGGCCCAGCCAACAGACGGGGCCAGGAGGAGGCGCGAAGGTCTCTCATCAGAATCAGATCTTCCATCAACGGCACCTCCGGAAAACAGCCGGCCGCGAAGAAGGTAGCCCGTCGTACGAAGATGCCCTGATCGCCATACGGTAAACCTCGCCACCGCACACGCCAACCGTTGCCCCATTCCAACAGCCGGTATCGTACTCCCGCGGCTTGAATTGACTGGCGAAATGCTCCGTGCTGGACAGCCGTGTCGCTCAGCAATTCGCGCACGTGCTCAACCGCTCCCTCGGGCAGCCAATTGTCCGCGTGCAGAAATAACAGAACCTCGCCAGTTGCTTGTTGCGCGCCTGCATTCTGTTGCGTTGCACGTCCAGGTTGGGAATCTAACAACAGGCATCGGAACTCGGAGGCATTCTGACAGGTTGCATCGTCGCTGCCCCCATCGACAACGATCACCTGATCGGCACCGGCGGACCAGGCACGCTCGATCGCCGTACCGATCCGGTCTGCTTCGTTGAGGGCGGGAATAATAATCGATACGTTCACGCAAGAAAGTCCACAACCACCGGTAACTGAAATCAAAGCAGGGCAGGTCGCCGAGCGTATGCGAACCTGATCGCCCGAGGCAATCCCCCTGCGTGGCCAGAACTTATGTAAAACAACGACGGCAATCCCCTTGCCGTGATTCTCGCTGGCGTTCCCTCTCCAACGTCATTTCGAGCGGATTGTCCACCATTTGCCAGCCAGAGCTGAGCGACTCGCAAAAGACGAGCGGACTGACTATAAACAGATGATCGGCGGGACGCGATTACCGCTTCGCCTGAGTAGTCCATCCTCGGGGCAACACTCCCTCGGACGCGACCCACCATGACGGGATTGGCACGTGCGGCCCCTTACACGTTTTTCTGCTGTGAACCACGTATATGGCAAACAATAAGACGGCCGCTTTTGCTTGGTGGTGCGCGGCGACGATATTTCTGAGCGCTTTTCTCCTGTTTCAGGTGCAGCCAATCATCAGCAAGATGATCCTGCCCTGGTTCGGAGGCGGACCGGCGGTCTGGACCGCGTGCATGTTGTTTTTTCAGGTTACGCTGCTTGGCGGCTACGCGTATGCACATTTTATTGAGCGGCTGCCATCGCCCTCGTGGCGAATGGGCGTTCATATCACTTTGATCGTGGTGGCAGCTCTTACACTACCGATCACGCCGCACGCATCTTGGAAACCGGTAGACGGCACTCAACCGACCTGGCGAATCCTGACTCTCTTAGCGGGTAACGTTGGACTCCCTTACTTCGTCCTGGCGTCGACGGGTCCGTTGGTGCAGGCGTGGTTTAGCCGTCTCGTACCGAATCGCTCGCCATACCGACTTTACGCATTGTCCAACGTCGGTTCGTTGGGCGCGCTGTTGACGTACCCCTTCTTCTTTGAACCGTTGCTGACGACCTCCTGGCAGGGTGGCATATGGTCTGCGGCGTTTGCGATTTTCGCCCTTCTGTGCGGCTCGCTGGCCTGGGCCACGTTTCGCACTGGCAGGCAACCGAGCGGCGCCATGGCCGAACCAGACGAAAACGAACGGTCACCTAGCCACGTTGTCGAAATTCCGTCGCTCGCAGACACACCAGTGCTCGATAGCCTCGCCGAGTCGGACGCCGCAGCCGATTTCGCACCATCGGATCCACCCTCATTGGATCGTCGTCTCGCGTGGCTGCTGCTTCCGGCACTTGCATCGATGATGTTGCTGGCAATTACAAACCACGTCTGCCAGGATGTGGCCGTCGTGCCGTTCTTCTGGGTCGCGCCGCTCGGCTTGTACTTGCTAACGTTCATTATTTGTTTCGACAATGCGATCTGGTATCGCCGGCGCATTTTCAGCCTGGTTACGATCATCGCGGTTCTTCTTCTGGCAATCACCGAGTTGGAGTCGCAACTTGAAGAGTTGTTAGCCAAATTCAATATTGACTTTAACATCTCGGACTTCACCGGCGAGCTTCTGGTTACGGGGGCTACGAACTTGGAAGCGTTGTTGGCGCGAGTCAACATCATCATTCCCATTTCGGACTACACTGGCGACCTCATCATCGAGGCGGCCGCGTACCTTAGTGTGCTCTTTCTGATTTGCATGGTTTGTCATGGCGAACTCGTTCGCTGCAAGCCGCCCGCGCGGTGGCTAACGTCGTTTTATTTGATGGTCTCCGCCGGCGGCGCGCTGGGCGGGATCTTTGTCGCGCTGATCTGCCCACAGGTGTTTTCAACCCACTTGGAACTCGGCATCGGGCTGGTTGCCACATTCATGGTAGCGATGGGTGTCGTCTGGGACGAATTCTGGACGATCTGGCCGGTGCGTCACATGTGGGGCAAAGGCGTGTCTTTTGCGGGTGGATTTCTTCTGCTCTTGGTCGTTGTACGGGCTCAATTCGAGAACCTGAATTCGGACGCATTGTTTTCGATCCGGAATTTCTACGGAGTCCTCACGATCGAAGAAATGTACGAGGACGACGCGGACTACCACATTCGCCGCTTGCTAAATGGTCGTATTCTGCACGGATCTCAGTTTCTTAGCCCGGATCAGAACAAAGTAGCAACTACATACTACAACTCCGACAGCGGCATCGGCATGGCAATCACCCACCTGGTTACGCGCGATCCGCTTCGTGTTGCCGTGGTGGGGCTAGGCACGGGGACTATTGCCTCGTACAGCCGCCCAGGCGAATCGTACACGTACTATGAGATTAACCCGAACGTCGTTCAGCTGGCGAATGAATACTTTACGTTTCTCAGCGATAGTGATGCCGAGGTGAACATTCTTCTGGGCGATGCACGCATTTCGATGGAGAGGCAAACGCCACAACAATACGACATTATCGCCTTAGACGCGTTCAGTGGAGATGCCATTCCCGCGCACTTGTTGACCATTGAAGCATTCGAGGAATATCTTCGTCACCTCAAGCCAGATGGCATCATCGCTGTCCACATCAGCAATCGACATCTGGACCTCACGCCCGTGGTCGGCGGTATTTCCGAGCAGCTGAAAGTGCCGGCAATCAAAATCGAATGGAACGAAGATGACCATGTCGGCGAGGCGGCCTCCGATTGGGTCTTGCTGACTAACAACGATGTTTTTCTTGAGATGCCAGAGATCGCCGCGGTGGCCGAACCATTGGAAGGCAGCTACAAACCAATCCCGCTCTGGACCGACCAGTACAGCAATCTGTTTCAAATTCTGCAATAATCACAGCTTGATCCCACCTTCGCGCCGATCATTGAGGCGTGTCTTTTTCGCACCCAAAGAACCCACTGGAATTATCGCATGAATCGCTCCCGAATCCTCTCTGTTGTTTGCATCGCGTTATTCGCCGGACCGTTGGTAGCCGCCGACTGGAATCAATGGCGCGGTTCCAGTCGTGATGGTCTGGCTCATACGTCTCCAACGCTGCTGGAAGCGCTCCCGTCAGTCGGTCTTTCAGCCGAATGGACCGCGGATGAATCGATCGCCGCCGCGCAAGGTGGCGGTTGGTCGAGCCCGATTGTGGCGGATGGAAAAGTCTATCTGTTCGCACATAAGAAGACGCGTCTCAAAGAAGGCGCGATGCCACAGCAGAAGTTCCCTTGGTTGCCGCCGGAAAAACGCGTTGGAATGTCAGACGATGAGTATGCCGAATACGAACGTAAGCGCCGCGACGAAGACGAAGTCCGCGCGTCGTTCTTTCGCTACGACGAGTTCATCTACTGCCTCAACGCCGACAGTGGCGAGATCATGTGGACCAATCAACGTGACAGCGTCTACACACGATTCCCGCAATCTGGTTCACCCACGGCGATTGATGGTCGTCTATTTTTCCTCGGTGCCGGACGCGTCGCGTATTGCATTGACGCTACCACGGGTAAGGATGTATGGCAGCGCAAACTGTCCGGAGAATTCCGTGATGAGTTCCTTCAGTCATCAGTGGTCGTCGCCGATGGCGCCGTCGTCGTGCTGTGCGGGTCGCTCTTCGGACTCGACACGGCCACGGGCAACATTCTCTGGGAGGGGGACAAGAAGACGATGCGCGGTTCGCAATCGAGCCCAGTGGTATGGGGTGGCACTGGTCGCGATTTAGTGATCGCCAATGTCGGCAGCGGCGACACAATTTGCGTTGAACCACAAACCGGCAGGCTGCAGTGGCGCATTCGTAGCGAAGGCGGCCAGTCAACTCCCGTGATCGCCGGAGACCGGCTGATTACCTACGGCAGCAGTCGCAAACGTGGTATGCGGTGCTTTCTCATGTCGTCGTCTGGAGCGAAGCACGAGTGGACATTCAACGGCACGGCCGATCCCGGTTCGAGCCCCGTTGTGGTGGGCAACAACATCTTTGTGCAGGGAGACCGCCGGATGGCATGTGTCGACCTGGCGACTGGCGAGACGCGTTGGAACACCACGTTGGACATGGCGCGACCTCGGTATACGTCGTTGGTTGCTGCTGATGGAAAGGTGTT
>NYXM01000053.1 GCA_002685655.1 Planctomycetaceae bacterium | reverse complement strand
CGTCCGAAAGCGACGGCCCAAACAAGACCCGCTCATGAAGAAGCCGCGACGACAGCTAAAGAAAGACCTTGAAAACAAATGAGTTAAACAGATGTTAATGCCATTCGGCTCATCCCCTTTTTCCGTTCATCCCCTCTTTCTTTCCGTTTGGGATCCAATATCGCCTCGGCGGCTTGGCGGGGGTCTCGCGCTCCGTTCAGCACAGCGCCTCTCCTCAGCGCGGCGCCCAAAGCTCGACCTGGCCGTCGTCACGGCCCAGCGCAAGCGTCGTGCCGTCGTGGGAGACGGCCAGGCAGTTGATCGTCTGGTCGTTGTGGGGCTTGATTTCCCCGAACATTTTTCGGTTGTCCGCATTCCAGATCCGGATGATCCCGGGATAGGACTGCGACGCGATCAGGATGTGCGAATTCGGAACGAACTCCATGTCCTGAACGGCGCGCTTGCCCGGGATCGTGCCCAGACGAGTTTTCTTCTTCACGTCGTAGAGGTGGATCTTCCCCAGATCCTCGTCGCCCAGGCCGACGGCAAGCAGCGCACCGTCGTCGGTGAACGCCACAGACGTAACCCGGCCATCAGTCGGAAAGCGGGCCCGGTCCTCGTGCGTCTGGTAGTCGATCAGCCGTACGACGAACTGTTTGCGCTTCACCTCCTGGGCGCCGGCGATTAGCTCTCCGTCATCCGTGATGTTCCAGGCGGAGACCGAATTACCACTGTCCTCGAACCGCACCGCGCCGAACGCGTCGCCGGCCTGGTCCCAGGGCAGAATCACCTCACCGAAGGCGTGAAAGATGAAGCCATTCTTGAGCCAGCGGACTGTCGGGTCGGGCGAGCCGGATTTCACGTTGCGAGTGAGTTGGCGGATACGGTCTGTGCGAAGGTCCCAGATGGACTGTTTCAGCGAGCAGAGAACCAGCTCTTTGCCCGACCGTGAGAAGGCGAGTGCCTGGACGTAGTCGACCTTCTTTTCCTTGATCACCTTGTGCGTCTTCAGGTCCGTGACCTTGACGTCCTTGCCGTTGCTGGAGGCGAGCCACTTGTCGTCGGGTGAGAAGGCGACCGCGCGGGCCGACGGGGTGGCGTGGGGCCGGAGGACGCCCAGCTGCTTGGGCTCCAGTTTCGCCACGACCGCGGGTCGGGAGCGCGGCGGGCGGGCGTCGGCGACCAGGTCCAGCGTCTTGCCCTGCATACCCAGCTGGTGCAAGTACGTCACCTGGTACGGCGTCAGCGCGGCGCCGAACACGGCCACCTCGTCCAATTCGCCGCCAAAGTACCGCTGCTTCTGGTTCGGCGCCTTGGCTTGCGATCCCAGCTTCACGACCGGAGGGCCGGCGAGCGTATTACTGTTCAGCTTGCCGGCCTTCACAGTCTTTGCGCTGGCGGTCCGCTTGCCGTCGATGTATACGAGCTGCCGCGCGCCGTCCCAGGTGGCGACGACATGGTGCCAGTCGTCACCCGGTGGCAGCTTGAACGCCAGCGCCGTACCGCCCGCCTCGACCGGGACGATGAACCGGCACTGCTGGGCCTCGACCGTTAGCGACACGGAGTGGCCGAAGAAGCCAGCGTCAAACAGTAGCGAAGTCTTCTTTCGCCGCGGCCGGCGCAGCCAGAGCGACACTGACAGCGCGTCGCGATTTTGCCGCAACAGAGGATAGAGCGCGGGGATCGCGACGTGGTCGTCCTTGCCGTCGAAACGCAGCCCCTTCCCGCTAATGCCGGGCGTCGTCGCCGGGCCCCGCAAGTGGACCTTCAGTTGTTTCGGGCTGCGGTCGCCCGCCGCGTCGCCCTCGAACGACGCCAGCAGCAGCGCCGACTCCATCAGCTGGCCCGCCATGGGCGACTTCGACAGCGACGTCGGCCGCCGCCTCGCTTCGAGGTAGGCCTGGTCCTTGGCGCTGAGCTGGTCCAGCGGCACCGAGATGACCTGACCGGAACTCTTTCGCAGCTTGACGACCCCTGCAATCGCCCCGGCGAACTCGGCCTGGACTTCGAACTTGCCCGAGCGGCTGGTCCACGTCCGCAGCTCGTCGTTCGCGGTCGCGGCGAGAGTCCAGCAGGCGAGCGTGACGGTGACGAGCAGGCTGCGCGCGAGGGTGGGCGGCATGTCGAGACTCCTCCCCAGGAGGGGCGAAGGGACGGGCGCATGGCGGTCCAGTCATCATAGCCTGAGGGGGTGAGCAAGCCAAGCATGAATCGCGATCGATCGCGCTTTGGAAATGGCGAAAAGGGGATGAGTCCAATTACGAATAAATTGGACTCATCCCCTTCTTCCGTTCGCAGACGCATCTCAATGATGGGGCGCAACGGGAAGGTGGAGAGCCCAACGTCTCATCGACCCCAGTGCAGGAGGTGTATCGGATCGGAGCAGTTTGCGTGCGCTTGCTACATGATGGACGGTCAATCGCTATGATAGCACTCAAGACAGAACTCACCCGCTTGAGAAAGCAGTACAAGGTTCAATGATGAGCAAACAGATCACCTCACTAGTCCTCGCACTGTTGATCACAACTGCTGCGTTCGCCGACCAGCACAGCAAACCGAACATCGTCGTGGTCTTCGTGGACGACCACGCGTTCGAGGCGATATCGGCCTACGGCACCTACCTGAAAGACTTCGCCCAAACACACGCCATCGATCGCCTCGCCAAAGAAGGCATGCGATTCGACAACTTCGCCTGCGCCAATTCGATCTGCTCGCCCAGCCGCGCGTCGCTCCTGACCGGGCAATACAGCCACAAGAACGGCGTACTCGGTCTGAACGGCAGCATCAACGATTCGTCGCCGCAATATCCGGTCGAATTGCAGAACGCTGGATACCAGACATGGCTTGTCGGCAAATGGCACCTGAAAAGCAAGCCCAAGGGCTACGACAAGTACATGGTAGTCAAGGGTCAGGGCAAGTATTTCAATCCGACGTTTAACGGTTCTGAAGGTACGTGGAAACGCGAAGGATATTCGACCGACGTCTACACCGACATCGCCATCGAGTGGCTGAAGACGCGCGACAGGGACAGGCCGTTTCTGTTAAGCCTTCAGTTCAAGGCGCCGCACCATGACTACGGTCATGCGGAACGCTATAACGACCAGCTGGCCGACGTCACCATCCCCGAACCTCCGACGCTTTATGAAGATGTCCGCAACAGCGATTCAAATCTGAAGAAGGAATTCCTCGCGCGAACCAAGTTCCACATGCTCCACGCCGATTCGAGTCAAGGCGGCGGTGCTTACTACTTCCGCCACCTCAAGGACACGGCTCCCAACCAAATGTGGAAGCACGACCCAAACAGCGACAAAGACAAAATCCGCGTCGCCTATCAGCATCAGATTCACAAATACATTCGCTGCGTTATGGGCAATGACGACAACCTCAAGCGCGTGCTCGATTATCTCGACGCGGAGAAGCTAACCGACAACACCATCGTCATCTACACATCCGATCAGGGCTACTGGTTGGGACAGCACGGCTTCTACGACAAACGCTTGATCCTCGACACATCGATGCTGATGCCTTTCATCATTCGTTATCCGAAACTGATCAAACCCGGCTCAGTGAACAAGGACCTGTGCATCAACGTCGATATCGCACCGACATTGCTCGACCTTGCCGGTGTTGAAATCCCCAAAGCAATGCAGGGAAGCAGTATGAAACCGCTGCTGAAAGGGAGCACACCATCCGATTGGCGCCAAAGCCAATTCTACACCTACTGGGGCGCGCCGCCGCACTATGGCATTCGAACAAGGCGGTACACGTACTTCAAGATCGCAAACCACCCGGCCGAACTGTTTGATCGCAAAATCGATCCTGACCAGCGCCACAATGTGGCAGGCAAACCGGAATACAAAGACTCAATCGCTCAGCTCGAAATGGAGTTGCAGGAACAAATCCGCGAAGTCGTGATCGCAAATTCACAATTGCCGGGCAACGCCACTGAGAAAAGAAAAAAACGCAAGCGTTAGTTATCTATATTCTTCTTTCGTTCTTCTTCGGGCAAGGGACTTTGTGGGCGTACCCACAGATGCCGAAAAGGGGATGAGTCCGATTACGAATAAACTGGACTCATCCCCTTTTTCCGCTCGCGCTTCCGCTCGTGAAGGTCTCAAGTCACGCCACCCTCGCAAGCTCTCCGCTATGCGCCTGAATCTTTCGGATCGCCTCGATGACCTGCTCCAGTTCACGACGTTGGCCCAACAGCAGGTTCTGGGGGAGCCCAACGGTCGTCGAACAAACTAGCTGGTTTCCGGTCAATTCCTGAAGGCTGGAACGATAGGCCTTCAGCCGCTCTCTGCTAAACAGACGCTGGAAGCCGTGCGACTTGATCGCCTCATCTAACAGGCCGTCGTAATACTGCTCGTGATAGACGCCGCTGCACGGCACCCCTTCGGCGCGGAGCGCACGCATGAACGCGGCGCGCGGGAGTCCGCTGAACTGCGTCGCATCGTATCGCAATGGATAGAGATGCCACACCGCACGGCTATCTTTTGGTAAGCGCGGGGGAGTGACGCCGCGAATTTCTTGGAGGTTGGCGCTCAGATAGTCGGCGTTCTTGCGCCGAACCTCGGTCTCCTTTACCAACTTGTCCAACTGTTGCAGGAGCATCGCGGCTTGGAAGTGCTGCATCCGGTAGTTGCTACCACGCGTGAAATAGCCTTGGCCATGAAAGCTTCCTGCAGCTCGGCCACAGTTGTGGAAGGAGTTGCAGCGGTCGAGAAGATTCTCGTTATTGCCGGTAATGGCGCCCCCTTCCCCCGACGTAATATGCTTGGAGTTTTGGAAGCTGAAACAGCCTAGATCGGCGAGTGTGCCGCACATGCGTCCCTTGTACTCGGCCAACCAAGCCTGACAAGCATCCTCGATGACGGCGAGCTTGTGCTTCTTGGCGATCGCATTGATGGCGTCCATGTCGCAGGGCATCCCAAAGATATGCACAGGTAGGATCGCTCGGGTGCGCTTCGTGATCCGGCTCTCAATAGACGCCGGATCCATGGTTAGCGTTTCCGGATCGGTGTCTGCGAACACTGGCAAGGCCTTGTGCATCAAGACAGCGTTGTACGTCGCGATGAAGGTGTAGGGTGAAACGATGACTTCATCGCCGGCGTCCAGGCCCAGGACGTGCAAGCTGGTGATCAAAGCGGTGGTACCGCTGGCTGTGGCCAGACAACGCTTAGCGCCCAGAAGTTGCGCGTAGGCCGCTTCGAATTCAGGCACTTTTCCGCCACTGTGGCCACGGTACCATCGCCCGCTGCGCAGCACCTTAAGAATCTCAGGCTCCCATGATTCACGCCATTCGGGCCACCGCGGCCACGCTCCCTTGAACACCGGTCGGCCTCCCAACAGGGCCGGCTTGCCAGGCTCGGCTGCGAGCGCTGTCGGTGTTCGGCGAGCGCGCAGCCACGACACCGCGGCGGAGCCAGCAGCAGCTGTTCGGATAAATGCACGTCGTGTGAGATGATGCTTCATGGCCTTGATGCCTCCAAGATTGACACTGCAGCCGGATATCTTAGTGTACGATGCCAGCTAACACCAAAGAGTCTCCTCGGTCAGGTGCCGCAGCACGGGTTCGTCGCACATGTCGACCTCCGCGCGCGGAGTGCCTTAACGCCGAAAGTCAGCGTGATAGCGGGACAACGCGTCATCCTTTGATCCTTCGAGCAAGTAGATCTTGCCGCGGACCACGCGTGTCGCGTCTCTCGCGAGCGGCCCGACATGGATACTCAGGTGCATGCATTCCCACGGATTGTGCCCCTGCGCTGACAGGAAGCGTTCCCAAGCGATCGCCGTGACCCACCGGTTGTCGGTCGATTCGCGAATGATCAACCCTTCAATGGCGTCTACTTGAGACTTGGGCCACTTCGCCGTCCAGGCATGCCGCCCATCGTTGTCTGCGGCCGCATCAATCTCGGCTCGTAGCTTGTGGTTGTAATGGATCTCGCGGGGAGCGCGCATGGCCAGTCGCTGAAGCCCATCGGCCGCGTGAAACCAAGTGTTGGTGTTCGCGAACTGCCGGTTGCGCGTTGCCTCTGGCCCGGGATTGAAACAGGCGATGATCGACGCCAATGGAGGCCACTCGTGACGCGATCGATTGACGATCGTCAACTTCATTTCGGCGCCGTCCCGTACGGGAGTGATTTCCAGCGTGATCCCCGGATTGCTGGACTCGACCGTGGCCAGCTTTCCGTCCTTTCTTATGGTGATTCGATTCTTCCATGCTCCGCGCGTGTGTTGGCCCCGGTTCACGGCGTCGAACATGTGCCACTCATAGAACCACAAGTACACCCTCATGTCGGGCTCGCTGATCGGCTGCACAGACACGCCGCGTTCCCAGGAAGCCAGTCGCATGTTGCTGTCCTGGGCCACGACGTTGACGCATGCGAAACACAGAGTGGCGAAGATGATGTTCACCATTAAACGCATGCGCATGACACCACCTCTCATGATTGGGTAATCCGAGCGAGTCGAGTCACAGCAGTATGCGGGTCGCCAAGCGAGAAGGCAAGTGTTCGTCGATGGTTTTGCCGCGAAGCCGTCTAATCCCCGGCGGCGAATAGTAGTTCGAGCAGACGAATGCCGAAAAGGGGATGAGTCCAATTATGAATAGATTGGACTCATCCCCTTTTTCCGTTTGGTACTTACATAGGGCTTCTGGCTGCAGGACAACGGCGGTTAGTCTCGGAGGTCGCGAGACGTTGCCGATGACGCCGAGAGTTCCAAGCAATCTGGTGACGCTGCCCGGCTGCAGCGATGAGTGAAGGCGATCAGCGCTGGTCCGATCGGTCGCGACAAGAAGTTGACGGAGGTGCCAAACGTTGGCGTGAATAGAGGACCACGAAGAACACGAAGAGCACGAAGATACGGAGTTCGACGATCTATCGAGTCGCGTGATCGGTTGTGCCATCGAAGTCCAATCCGACTGGACTGTGGCTACCGACTTGATGTACTCGTGAAAAATGAACTCATCGTCGAACTGAAGAGTGTGGACGAGATCAAACGTATCCACGAGGCACAACTGTTGACTTATATGAAACTGGCCGAGGTGAAGATCGGTTTGCTGATGAACT
>NYXM01000052.1 GCA_002685655.1 Planctomycetaceae bacterium | reverse complement strand
GATCGTGTCGCTGTAGGGCAACGTGATCACAAAGAACGCGACCTTCGTCTTCACGCCGTTGAGGATCACGGTCACCTCGCCGAAGTCGGCTTGAGCGGTACCAGGCCGATGGCTCAACGGCACAAAGACTTCCGCCTGGCCGTGCCGCCAGGCACGGACCGCGTCTTTGACGATCGTGTAGCCGCCGTCATATTCATGCTCAGCAAACGGAACAAGTAACGCGTCGTAACCCATGTCATGATCAGCTGCCGTGACGGACTTCCTTCCGCGACTGCGACCGCCTCGGCTGAATGGGCCAATCTTCACTTTTGCTTTAGAATCAATCGAGATTCTCAGGCACTGATCGTCTTCGATGGCCGCTTCACGTCGCTCTTTGACATTCGCGAAGATCGCGTCGGTTTCAGGAATCTTTTTTCGGGATCGGTCTTTCGTACCGGACGAATCCGGTAGTTCAATCGGTTTAGAATGGCGCCCACGGTTTCACGTGAGGGCACATGCGGAGCAAGCTCTGGGTTTTTGAGTAGCTCCGCTCTGACCGCGGCGGCAGTGATTCTTGTGTATGCAAGAGTCGTTTGGAATTTCGGATCGGCTTGCGCAACCGGTTCTGCCAGCTCGATAATCGCTTGCTCGATTTGGGGATTCAATTCTTCGGTCCGCTTACGTCCACGCTGGGAATAGTTGTCCAAGCATCGAATGCCGGTTCGCTTCTCGCCGAGTGCCTTGCTAACGGTGGTTCGATCCCAACCGAAGCGTGTTTCTGCCAACCGCGGCGAACCGTTGCAATACTTCAGGGCCATATCGGCTTGAAACTCACGCCGCTTGAAACCTGTGAGTTTCTTTGCAGCTAGTCGAATGTCTTGCACAGAAGAAGGGGAAAGTACATCATCCATGATCGGTACCCAGTGAGGAAAGTGGCTCTTTCACTCTCTAATACCCGATCACCGAATCCGGCGGTAGATTAATTTCCTCCGGCGGCCTAAACTGTTACAAATCATCATGAATCTATTCCATGTTAGAACATGCATTGTTCTGTTGTTGGCAAGTACATCAACCGTTCTCGCTGCTGCCCAACCGCCCAACATCGTCTTCGTACTCGCCGACGACCTCGGTTACTCCGATGTCGGCTTTAACGGTCAACGCTTCTACGAAACACCTAACATCGACGCGCTCGCCCGCGACGGCATGATCCTCTCAGACTTCTACTCCGGCGGACCCAACTGCGCGCCGACACGCGCCTGCATCAACACCGGCATGTACACCCCGCGCCACAAACTGTTCACGCCTGGCGGACAGGCGAAGGGCGATGTGAAGTTGATGCGGTTCGCCGTCCCGACCAAGGGGCAAGACGATCCCGCCTACAACACGGTGGATTCGATGCCCAATACCATCGACGGTTACCACACGTCGATCGCCGAGATCCTGGGCGGCGCGGGTTACGTCTCGGGGCGATTCGGCAAGTGGCATTTGGGCGAAGATTTGCAGGGATTCACCGTTTCGTCGGCCAACGGCAAGCCGGGGGTGGTCGGTAAGAAATTCTACGGCAACATCGATGTGGCCGAGGATCTAACCGACGCGGCAGTGCAGTTCATCGAGCAAAACAAGGAGAAGCCGTTCTTTTTGTACGTGGCCCACTGGGACGTGCACGGCCCGCTTCGCGCTCGCAAAGAGGTGGTCGCCAAGTATAAGAAGAAGCTCGAAACCTACACCGACGATGGCGACTGGGAATGGAACCCCATCTACGCGGCTATGCTCGACGCCGTGGACACCTCCGTCGGTCGGATCCGCGCGAAGATCAAACAAGCTGGCCTGGAAGACAACACGCTGATTATCTTTACCTCCGACAACGGCGGTGCCTCGTTCGCCACCACCAACCGCCCGCTTCGCGGCGCCAAGGGGGCCTTCTTTGAGGGCGGCATCCGCGTGCCCACCTGCGCCGCCTGGCCAGCCGTGATCAAGCCCGGCACGCGTAGCGACGCGGCCCTCACCAGCGTCGATTTCATGCCGACCTTCGCCGAGCTGGCCGGCGCCTCACTGCCCACGAATCAGCCGGTCGACGGGCGTTCCTTCACCAAGGTGCTTCAGGGGCAGGCGGCCCTTCAGAACCGCGCCATCTTTTGGCACTACCCGCTCTACCTCTCCGGCGCCGGCTACAACAAAGTCCTGCCGGTCTTCGGCACAGATAAGTTGAATTGGCGCGCCGTCCCCTCCTCCGTTATCCGCAAGGGCGACTACAAACTCATCCACTACTACGAGTACGACGACTACAAGCTCTTCAACTTGCGTGACGACCTCTCCGAGAAAAACGATCTTGCCCAGAAGATGCCCGAAAAGGCTAAGCAACTCCACGCCGAGTTGATGGCCTGGGTCAAGGACACCAACGCACCTGTCCCCAACAAACCCAACCCAAAACTCGCCAAGTAGGTCCTGCTGCCCATAAATGTCACGTAGAATCTGGTTTCGATGGAAGTCAGCAAGCCAGCCTTTCGTAAACAAAACCAAAAAGATCGGCAGAATCGCCGTGCCCTTACGATCTCAGGATAGCAACACTGTGTTTTAAGGAATGCGACTGGAAATGATACGACGTGAGCCGAGACGCATGATCGGGCCTTGCACTGAATTGAAGATTCAGTGTTCGCGAAAGGCACGTTACCTTATGACCGACGGCTACCGACGATATTGATAATGAATCGTTGAACTATTCACAAAAACTTCAACTAACCCGAGAAACCATGATGCGTCTTCACCATCTGATTGTGATTGCCAATTTATTAATCAGTTCACTTGGCGGCCGGCTGGTGGCAGACGAGCTAGATCTTGAACGAATCTTTGACGGCAAAAGTTTGCAAGGTTGGTCGGGTGATCCAAAACTTTGGTCCGTGCAGGATGGCGCGATTACGGGTGTGACGACGGACGAAGCACCGCTGAAGTACAACAAGTTCCTGATCTGGGAGGGCGAAGCCGAGAACTTTCATCTCCGCGCCAAAGTTCGATTGATCGGCAACAGCAACTCGGGGATCCAGTATCGATCCAAACATCTCAAAGACGAAGGCGAGTACGTGGTGGGAGGATATCAGTGCGATATTCATCCCAAGCCAGAGAACAACGGGATGCTGTACCACGAGCGGGGACGCGGAATCGTGGCCAAGCACGGTCAGAAAGTGATCGTCGATGGTGCGGGCGACAAGTGGATCACGGGGACGACCGGTCCGGTACAGGAAATCAAACTGGAGGATTGGAATACGTTCGAAATCATTGCGACAGGCAACAAACTGATTCACAAGCTCAATGGAGCGGTTTGCGCAGAGATTATTGATCATCATGAAGACGGTCGCCTGATGAAGGGAGTGATCGCGTTTCAAGTACACCGAGGACCGGCGATGCGCGTTCAGGCAAAAGACATCGAACTGAAGCGTATACCCGCAGGCGGTGTGCTGTCATTGGCGGACGCGCCGATACCTGCCGATGCCACAAAGGTGCCTGGCCGAAAACCTCGCCCAAAAAAGAAAAAGGCACAGGCCAATTCGAAGTAGCCCGTTGCGCCACAATGCCGTGCAGTCGCCAGAGTGCAGACGCGTTCGGCGCCACATTTGGCAAATTAGCTCCCCATTGAGAATCACAATGTGCTTTGCTCGATTTACACCACTGATTGCCTTTCTGCTGTCAGCGCGAGTTAGGATTGGCATCTGATACAACATCCGCGGACTGACGCGACTTGGCGGTCGGGCGGCAAGAAGTGAGCAGAATCAAACGATCGCCGCGGACTCACGATTGATGGCGTGGCCTACAAATTGAATAGTATGATCAAGAAGAGGATATCGCACATGTTGAAGAGGTTAACGCCGATTTGGGTCATCGTCACGCTTGCGACAATCTGGACTGGTGCGCTCCTAGGGCAGGATGACGCGGTCAAGAAGTTCACGGGCAGAGACTACCTGGACTTCTGGCAAGCCGGACGAGACCTCATGGGACGAGCGGCTCCCGCCTCCAGCCTGAAGTTGCGAGAGGGGTTTCGCGCCGAGTTACTATACACCGTACCGATCCAGGAGCAGGGTACTTGGGTCAGCATGACCGTCGATCCTCAAGGTCGGTTGATTGTGTCCGCTGAACATGGTCGCCTCCATCGAATCACTCTCCCGCCGGTTGGTGGCGATTCCGCCGACACCAAGATAGAACTTCTTGACATCAAGATTGGTGCGGCTCAGGGGCTCCTTTTCGCCTTTAACAGCCTCTACGTAGTCGTCAACTCTGAAGGTTCATCCGGGCTCTACCGAGTCCGCGACACAGACGGTGACGATCAGTTCGACGAAGTGAAACTGCTTCGTCGTCTTCTGGGTAGTGGCGACCATGGACCCCACGCCGTCGTCGCTGGACCCGAGGGTAAATATCTTTACCTGATCGCGGGAAATGAGGCGCGTCTGCCATCCATAGATCGATCGTTGGGTGCCAGTCAATGGCGTGAAGACCGCCTGTTGTTCTCAACTGAAGTCGCCGCCGGACTTCTCGGTCAATCGAACCTTGCCGGAAAGTTCAGTGAAACGAATCCTGGTGGTTGGGTTTGCAGGACTGATCCGGCAGGGAAGACGTTCGAACTTGTGAGCTCCGGATTTCGAAACGCCTATGACCTCGCCTTCAACCACGAAGGTGAACTATTTACTTACGATTCAGACAATGAAGGGGAGGTGGGGATGCCTTGGTATCGTCCCACTCGCGTGAATCACGTCGTCAGTGGCGGCGAATTTGGGTGGCGTGAGATGATCGCCAAATTGCCGAGCGATTATGTCGACAGCTGCGGCGCAGTGGTCAATATCGGTCGAGGCTCGCCGACCGGAGCGACCTTTGGAACCGGCGCCAAGTTTCCCGCCAAGTATCAGCGGGCGCTGTTTGTCGGTGACTGGAGCCACGGCAATATTTTCGCGACGCACCTGACGCCTGAGGGAGCATCGTATCGCGCAGAACTGGAACCATTCGTTTCCGGAGCGCCGCTACCAGTCGCGGATCTCTTGATTCACCCAACTGATGGTGCGCTATATTTCTTGGTTGGGGGTCGACGAGTCACGTCGGCTCTCTACCGCGTCACCTACACGGGTACTGAGTCGACCGGCGCCCTCCAGCCAGTCGCGGACGATTTTTATCCGGTGCGATTGGAACGAAGAAGGTTAGAGGCCTTGCACGGCCGGAATGACGCGGCGACCCTGGAAATTGCCTGGCCTTATCTTGCTCACGCTGACCGTTCACTCCGCTACGCTGCCCGTGTGGCGGTCGAGCACCAAAAGCTCTCCGCGTGGCAAGCGCGTGCTCTTGTCGAGCGAGATCCGCGAGCTGCGATAGCGGCTGTTGTGGCGCTGGCGCGAGTTGGCGGGACATCCGCGGAGCGAATGGGCAAGGTCTTGGATGGCGTTCAGTGGGATACCCTTTCAGTTGGTGATCGAGTTGATCTTTTGCGCGCATACGCTTTGGTCCTCAGTCGTTCTGCTGTTGTCGGCGATGAAGTTCGCGCGGCCATTATTGGCCGGTTAAATCCTCATTTTCCGTCGAATGTCTCGCGACTAGATCGAGAACTTGCAGAGATACTTGCCTATTTACAGGCTCCCAAGATCATCAGCCGTACGCTCGGTAGGCTGGAGGCGGTGCAGACGCAAGAGGAACAGATTCACTATGCTACTTGCCTGTTAACGATCAAGGACGGCTGGTCGCTGGACGAACGGCGGCAGTACTTCCGTTGGTTCGCACGTGCCAATGCACATCGAGGCGGTGTGTCGCTTGGCGGTTTCGTGGGGCGATTGAAGTGGGTGGCGGCAAGCCAGCTCAGCGACCAGCAGCGCGAAACTCTGTCCCCAGAACTTCAGGAAGCGTTTCGAGAAAGGCCAACAGAGGATTCCCTGAAGCTGGAAAAACGCGCGGTCGTGAAGCAGTGGTCTGTGGAGGACGTTGTGGGGATCATCGACACCGACGAGGCCAAAATCGATCTGCAGCGCGGGCATGCGGTCTTTGCCTCGGCGCTCTGTTACCGCTGTCATCGACTCGCTGAGGCCGGCGGCACAGGCGGACCAGATCTGACAACAGTTGGCAAGCGTTTTGGAGTACGTGAAATCGTGGAGGCGATTGTCGATCCGAATCGCGTGATTTCAGATCAATACCGGATGGCGAAGATCATTCTAGATGACGGCAAGATCGTTACGGCTAAGGTATCGGACGTGGCCGGCGACAGACTCCTACTGGTTAACGATCCACTCAATTTCACGATGAGCACGCTTGATCGCAACCGCGTCGACGAAATCGTCCCCTCGGATGTTTCCATGATGCCATCGGGATTGCTCGACCGTTTCACGGCGAATGAGGTTCGAGATCTGGTCGCATTCTTGCGGTCTCGAGGAGTTAAACTAGACGACAGTCGAGACAACTAAAAAGGAAATCTCAGACAGCGTGGGGTAAAAATATTCGGCCGACGTTCAATCCTAGGGATTCGTGGTGGAGACAGGCTCTCACCCCGCGTGACTTCCGGCCGGTCGATCTGCCGCCAATCTCGACGCGAGCGGAATACTCGCTGTCGTCTTGATCGGGTGCATCTCGGCCGCTTGCGGCGTCACAGTTACCCCAATCCCTTTACTTTATTGCGGTCCGGGCCGTCCGGAATTCGTTCTCATAAACAGGAAGAAATCCAGAAAACAGCGGCACTTTCACTTCGGCCGAGTTTTTTGACCCTACGGGATATTGGCTTCGGTCTGGCCAACCAAACTACCCATCAATGCTCCGATACCGAGACATGCAGTTGTCACGGCGCACGGGGACGAACGAACAGATGAAAGAGACGCTATGCGTGTTGCATTAACGGGCGCCACCGGATTCATTGGTCACTACATCGCCACACACCTCGCGGACCAGGGGAACCAGCTTCGTTGTTGGCATCGGCCCTCCAGCAGACGCGAGGGATTCGACCAGATTGGCGATATTGAGTGGGTCGTGGGTGACCTGGGTGATCCCGACAGTGCCAACGCCTTGGTCGATGGATGCGACGCAGTTGTCCACGCGGCTCTCTACCGACCAGGTATGGGATTTCGAGGTGCCGAGGGAGACCTGATCGAATTCGTCCAAAAGAACGTGGTCGGCACGCTGGAGTTGATCGAGACGGCACGGCGAGCCCGCGTCGGTCGCTTCATCTTCATTTCCACTTGCGCCGTGCATGAGAGAATTCTCGACGACCGTTCACTCGATGAGGCTCATCCGCTTTGGCCGACGAGTCACTATGGAGCCTACAAGGCCGCCGTCGAGAAGTTCGTTCACAGCTACGGTCTCGGGCATGGATACCCGATCTGCGCCCTGCGACCCACCGGTGTCTACGGTGTGGCCCGTCCAATCCAGAACAGCAAATGGTGTGACTTGGTTGCAGCGGTCGTGCGGGGCGAGACGGTTCAATGTTCACGCGGCGGAAAGGAAGTCCACGCTGCCGATGTAGCCAAGGCGGTCGGCATTCTGTTGACGGCGGACGGAATTACCGGAGAAGCATTCAACTGCTATGACCGCTACATATCTGAGTTGGACGTGGCCACACTTGCGAAAGAATTGTCCGGAAGCACGAGCCAGATTATTGGCGAGCCCATGCAGCCGAAGCACCAGATCGTCACCGACAAGATTCATGCTCTCGGCATGCAGTTCGGCGGCGACGAACTGTTGAGGCAGACCATAGCCGCGTTGGTTGAAGGCGTCGCCGCACGCTAGGTTTGTTGCTGGTTGGTTTGCCCGGTTTCCTGCCTCTGATGAAACTCGGCAGTCAGCTGCTCGCTGGCCCGATTGCCCAGGGCCGTTTCAAGGAAGCCAGTCGCCTCCTGGCACTCCTCACCAACAAACCCCTTTGTTTCCAATTGTGTTTCACCTGTCGGCGACACGATGATTTCGATGATCTTGTTCATGCATATCTCCAGGACAACGTGTTACATATTTTCGCCACGCTGCGAAATTCTAGCCGCCGACGTTAATGGTCAGTTTCACGCGACCGCCGGCCAACTGGGATTCAGTCACGCTGTGACCGTTACGGCGGGCCTCGATGCTTGCCTTCTCGATGGCGTAAGCTTGCAAGAACGAATCAAGGTGGCGCTGCTCGCCCCAGAAGCAACAAACATAAAACGCGCCAAGTAAACCGCTCTGGGCTCTTGCCCAAGTTTCCGTTATTATCTGTTTTCGCATTTTTAAAG
>NYXM01000051.1 GCA_002685655.1 Planctomycetaceae bacterium | reverse complement strand
TCCATGAGACTCTCTAAAAATCAACACACACTACGTCTCGGGAGGGTAATCGAAAACACCAAGCAACGGTATGTTATTAATCGGGAGTTGCCTAAGCCATGCTGCTCGGTCGTTGATATCGTGAATCACCCACCCAAAGGGCCTTGATAACCCACTTTATAACTGATGGATAAGTAGCGGTGACAGGATATGATAGTGAAACTGCGTAGTCAAGCGTTAAATGACGCGTCTTGGGAGACTGGAGGCCGTGAGAGCAGATTTGGTCTTCTCGGAGTTGCCTGAGTCAGGCAGAATCGTATGGATTCTCAAAGATCAGCCGCTCTTGAGTACCACCGTGACAGCGTTTCTTGCTGTTCCAACCGCGTTTTTTGCTGTTCCAACCCCGTTTATTGCAGTGAATGACACAGATGGAGCGAAGCGGGACTGATTTCGCGCAGGTCGAATGTCCACTACGCCGTGTGCGTCGCCCGCTGGTTTTCATGCATTTAGCACTTGTGGGCCGCGAACAAGCGGAGCGAAGTTCCGACAAGGTGTCCAAACAGGTGGTTTCAATCGCCGGAACTGGGTCGCTTGCGTTGATCGTTACCGGCCTACGCCAAAATCAACGGGCGGCTAAACGCGCAACCGGATAAACGCCTGGAGGAAAATCACGCAAAGGCGCGAAGAAGAGAACAATAGATGAAACAGTTCACGTTGCCTCTTCGCGCCCTTGTGTGAGACCATCTATCAGATCTATTCTCCGTGGCTCAGCGTTCCGGGTTCGGCAGATGTCGTGATTCGAAAAGAAGAGATGCCCGGCAGTTTTCAAATGCCGGGCATCTTTTTTCTCACGCTGTGCCGCTGAACTTGGTGGGCGTTGTCGCCCGGCGGCCGGTTATCTTAGTAGCGATACTCGGCACGCGCCGTCAGGCCGTCGAACGACATGCGGTCGTCCAGCCCGACAAAGTTGTTGTTGCGGACGGCATCGACCCACTCGTCGGTGTTCACAGTGTTCAGCCAAGCACTGACCACGTAACCGGTGGTGAGGCGGTAATGTCCACAGCGGCTTTGCCAACCAACACCCAGTTCCAGATCAAGCATCGTAACGAGGCGACCAGCTCGAAAGGCTGTGTCGACGATGCTCGGATCCACCGTGTCCCCGTGATCGTAATCCGCGCGGAATTCGCCACCCACAAAGCTGGCAAACGCTTTTCCGTAACACAGGAACCCGTGGTGGCCGGAATGGCGTTCTGCGTCCAACCCCACTCGAATACCTGCACCATCGAAATCGATGTCGGTGATGACGGTATCGGTGGTCCCGGCGTTTGTGTAAACGACCTGCATGTCCTGGTCCAAGTGTGCGTATCGAGCTCCGACTGAGTAGTTGACGGCGTAGCAGTCTCCCGCGAACAACACCGATCGATAATCGATGTCGACCAGCTCGAAATCGATATCATAATTTGCGCTGGCCGTGAGGAAATCCGCAGCGGCGTTTGCCGTTGCCGGGTGTAACAACAGGCCACGCAGCGCAGGCGTTGGGTTCGTGTCGATGAAGTTGAACGTACTGCTCTCAAAATGCGAGTACGTCGCCACCAGACTCGTGCACTCATCCAGACAGTGGCTGAAGCCTGCTCGGAAACCGGTGGAGTAATCTTGATCCAAAACGCCAACGGGTCCGATGGGAATCGCGCCGTTGACGGGCAGGGCGAAAGCGACTTCCGAATCCCGGGCTCGCAGATAAAGCAACTCGCCAAACAGGCCGCTGCGGTGCGCCCAGGCCGGTGGGCAGCAGCATTTGCCTTTGCAATCTTTGTCACACGCGACAGGCTTTTGGTCGGCTCCGAATGAAACCTCCTGTGCCGGTACTGAGTGTTGCGTTGATCGCCAAGTCGCTTCATACGCGGAAACCAGCTCGGGCCGCCCCAACGCACGCGGTGCGACTGATCCTGATGGAGGCACAGCCGAGCCAGGCAGACGGGCGGGCGGAGCATGAACACCCATGCCTACGAACGGCGTTGGATCTGCCGCCTCGACGAGCGCCACGGGCATGACACTGGCTCCAAAGCGAGGCTGGATCCGATAGCCAAAAGTTTGCGACAACGGCACGAAACGTCCTACCCCCTGCTGCTGAAAGCCTGCCGAAGGGGCAAATTGCTGTGCATATGCCGGTGAGCAGACCATTAACGCGAGCAGCGCGCAAGACGTAATGAGAGTTTCCATTCTCATGGCATTTTCTCCATTGGACGATGATGTTCATCTGTGGTATCGACGGCCAGCCGCTTCGCAAACAGGATTCCAGCATGGCGAGGCATGACTGGCACAACCATGTCGGCCCCAAAAATCCGTGTCGTGCGAACAGTCGACAGGGTTTACCACGGGCGTGTGGGCCTGAAGTGAAGAAATCAGCCTGTTCAGAACGAGCGCCGAGTTGAACTGCGATCACAGATGCGCCCACCGAATGCGCGGATGAAAGTCTCTATATGGTCGGAAACTAGTCATATTTGAGTCACGTTTTAGCGACGGGCACCGACCGCAGTTTGTCGGGGAGCGGGTTAACCAGACCGAGCGGTAGCTCGGATTGGTTCGAGGCCCTGCCTCGTTAGAATCTCATTTCCTACATGGCATAATTTCATCCATAATGCCTTCTGCCTTTCAGACGCGCAAGAAACTGACAGTCTTTGGCGCTCACCATGGCCCTGACAAGCAGTGGGGAGTGAATGCCATGGCGAATGGGAATCCATAGATGCACTGGTATATCGCAGGCACACTGTTGATCGTAGTGTTGTTGGTCTTGTTGGTCGTCGTGGTCGTGTACGATCTGCGGCAGAAGAAGCACGCGATCTTGCACAATTTCCCCATCGTCGGGCACTTCCGTTACTTACTCGAGAGCATTGGCCCCGAGCTGAGACAGTACATTGTCACCGGCAACGATGAGGAACGGCCATTCAGCCGGGACGAGCGAAGCTGGATATATGCTTCTTCCAAGAAGCAGAACAATTTCTTCGGTTTCGGCACGGACAATGATCTGGAGCAGTCACCGAACTACTTGATCATCAAGCACGCGCCCTTTCCGTTGTTGACTCCGCCACATCTACGCGGCGACGATTTGCACGCCATCCCTTGCGCTAAGAAACTGGGGCAACATCGCCAACGCAAGCACGCTTTTCGACCTGCATCGGTCGTCAATATCTCCGCCATGAGTTTCGGATCACTTAGCGGCGTTGCTGTCGAGGCGCTCAACCGTGGCAGCGAGTTAGCTGGTTGCTTGCACAATACGGGGGAGGGTGGTGTCTCGCATTACCATCAATGTGGCGGCGAGTTGATTTGGCAGATCGGGACGGGCTACTTTGGATGCCGCTCCGCGAACAACCGTTTCGACGAGAAGTTGTTCTTGGATGTCGTGCAAGCCAACCCGATCAAGGCAATCGAAATCAAACTCAGCCAAGGCGCCAAACCGGGCAAGGGCGGACTGCTACCCAAAGCCAAAATAACGTCGGAAATCGCTGCCATTCGTGGGATTCCGATGAGAGTCGACTGCGCCAGCCCCTCAGGACATCGTGAGTTTCACAACGTGGATCAAATGCTGGACTTTGTGGAGCGTCTGGCCGAGCTTTCCGGCCTGCCAGTCGGCATCAAGTCCGCCGTGGGCGAGATTCAGTTTTGGGACGAGTTGGCCAATCAAATGTCCAATGAACAGCGCGGCGTCGATTACATCGCGATCGACGGTGGCGAAGGCGGCACCGGCGCGGCACCGTTGACGTTCTGCGACCACGTAGCATTGCCATTCAAAATGGCGATGGCTCGAGTCCACGACGTTTTTGCAAAGTACAACATGCAGGACAGAGTCGTATTTGTCGGCGCCGGAAAACTGGGGTTCCCCGATCAAACGCTGTTGGCCTTTGCACTGGGATGCGACATGATCGCCGTCGGACGGGAAGCCATGCTGGCAATCGGCTGCATCCAAGCTCAACGATGCCACAGCGGCCACTGTCCGACTGGCGTCGCCACACAGAGCAGATGGTTAATGGCAGGGCTGGACCCGACTCACAAATCAGCACGGTTGGCCAACTATATCGTCACACTCCGCAAAGAAGTGTTGGACCTGTCTCGAGCCTGCGGCCATCCACCCCCCGCCCTCGTCTCGCCGCAGAATTTCGAGATCATTGACGAGTGTTTCCGTGGTCGCAGCCTGCTTGATTGTTTCCACGTCAATCCGGAGACGACTCGCATCAATCAAGAGGACGAGCAAGAGATTCGCCGAATTATGGGTGAGGGCAATGGTCAATGATCGCACTGAACATCGATCATGCCTTCGTCATAGAGCCCGCTAATTCCCTGCCGCCGGTGTCCCTGTCCCCGACAGACCTTTTTGCTTTTGACGACGACAAAAAGCCGGCAGCGAGTCGCTTCTCCCCTCGGAGAGAAGGATAGGATGAGGGGGCGAACTGCCAAATGATATCAGCCACCCCTTATCCGGCCTTCGGCCACCTTCTCCCGAGGGGAGAAGGACATTTTCAAGGCTCTCCTAATCCTCCAAAGCGAAAAAGTCTGCCAGGCGGAGGTTGTTTTGGTGTGACTTTACTCATGGACTGGCCTATCAAACCACGACGAGATCTCTGATCTGACAGAGAATCTTGCCGCAATTTCGCATCTGACCTGGCGCTATCGTTCTATCGCAAACCGCTGGCACAACGCCCATCTGATGTGACGAAAGGGGCAAAAAAGACGGCTGTTTTGGCAAGAAACACGCATGGGCAGCATTTCCTCACCGGGTCGATCACCGTGACTTGGCAATTTGGGTCAGCATTGACGATCTCAAAAACTGACGAACTGAAGGGCGATTATGCAAGATGACCGTTGCTGTCTCCGATCCTGCCGATACAATGGCTACTGGCGTCAGACTAGCCCGAACGCGTTTGTTTGTGGCAGCGCCAAAAGAAAACACTTTTGAGGAATGCGACGAAAATGGCAGAAGGCACGATTAAGAAACTGACGGAAAAAGGTTTTGGATTCATCGATACTGGCGGGAGCAAAGATCTGTTCTTCCACCACTCGAGCCTCGAAGGAGTTCAGTACGAGGAACTCCAAGAGGGACAGCGCGTCACCTTCACCGAGGGTAGTGGCCCCAAAGGGCCAGCCGCCGAAAACGTTCGGTTGGCATAGGCGCTACAACAATTCAGACGACAAGAGGCCGGTGGTTTTCGCCGGCCTCTTGTGTTTCTTGACGGGCTTCTTTCTCGACTGTTTTCTTTCTTGAATTGCTTCTGCTTTGTGACGGGCTTTCTTGACGGCGCCATGTCAGGGAAACGGCGAGCGCACTTTGCTGGTGTACAATTCGGTCCGCAGGGTTCTAACCGCGGCGAATCTCAGATCCCTTGAATTGAATCTGAATGCGATAGATCGACTTCGGCGTCACATGGATTTGTCCTGTTTCCAGATCCACTCGTTCTGGTACTTCCCGAATTCGCTTGTCGACAGTCGCATTGAAGCCCCGCTCCGAAAAAATGTCGATGAGCATGGCAAGTGCCAACGGGTCAGCAAACGCGGGATCTTCAGAAGTTACGATCGATCGTCCAGACAATGCGTGTCGCGTAATGATTGGCACAAACTTCGTCTTGATGATCTCGACGACTCGATCGAACTGATCAGTATGCTCCAACTCGTAGCTATCCAGTCGTTTCACTAGCTCTTGCCGAGCGTGCCGAATGATCTCCTCGGCCAACGGCAAGGGGCGAAGTCGATCGTAGGTCCGCGCCTCCAATTCCAAGGAACTCTGATACTGCAACTCCTTGAGGATATTCGCCTCGACTTCTTCGATCGGCCCTTCTGCATTGATGTAGTGGTAGTGGTAGAGTTCTTTTAACGATGTGAGCGCATCCCAGGTTTGCTCTTTAAAAACTCGGTACCGACGGCGAGCTGCTGTTTCACTCAAGTCTGTCGCACGTTGATCAAGGGGGTTTCCGGAACCGATCTCCTCGACTTCTTGATTGTACTTGGCAATCTCCTTGCCACGCTTAATCTGCCGTTCGATGCTCGTGCGTTCGCCAATGAAGAGGACCATCGCATGGATCGTAGGCCGACGAAACCTTGTCGCCAGCGGAGTATTCTGGAACTCTTTGTGGAGCTTGTTGATTTCAACGACCAATAGTTTCAGGCATTCCACCTGGACCCGTGTTCGGGGAAACCCGTCGAGCACTGCTCCGTCGCGAAAATCCTCTTCCAGCAATTTTCGCAACAGGATCCCCACGACCTCTTTGTCTCCGACCATGCCGCCTTGGTCTTTGATCTCTTGAGCTTCCGGCGTCACCAACAGCTCACTAACGACAATCGGCCGACAGGTCAGACCGCGGGCCTGCATGATGAACTTCGTATGGGTTCCTTTGCCCGCGCCCGGTGCTCCGCCGAGCAGAATCAGTTCTTTGGGAAACCGGAGGTTGTCGTGACCGATCTCCTCGTCGAGGATTTCCCAGACGGTCTTGAAAATGACCTGGGCATCTTTGATCTCCAGGTCAAGCAACTGTTGGTCGTGTTTCGACATCGGGCTGCAGTCCATCGCAGGAGGAATTGATCGAACGCATCAATTACGGCGGGTCGGACCATTGGGAACAACGCGCCGCCAGGGCGTGGTCGCCGCATTCTACTCACTTTGCGTCCGTTGGAAACTATGCTGGCAGTTGCCATGCAGAAAACAGGGCGCTACCTTGTCGTTTCTTTGTGACGCTTCGGTTTGCCGCTCATCTTCTTGAACGTGCGGCGGCTCGAGTGTGTTTGCGTCCGCTTGAAAGCCGGGCGCCCAACTGACGCTGACCTGCCAACCAAACGGGACAAGTTCAACCGCTGCCCTGCGACGGAGACGCGTTGCAGCATCTGGACGGTGGCTTCTGGCATTCTTTCGGGTAGATCAACAGTGCTGTAGTGATCGAAGATCTGAATTCGGCCAATCGACGAACTATCCATATCCGCTTCGTTGGCGATAGCGCCGACAATATTTCCTGGCTTCACGTCATGCGATCTGCCAACTTCAATTCGATAGGTTTGCATCCCTTGTTCTGATCCATCGCTACGGCGTGGTGAGCGAGCCGATTGAAATGACGCCTTGTCACGGTCGTGGCGTTTCCCTTTCCGACCGTTTTGCTTGGCAGCACCAAACGTCGTGGGCTTTAGCGATTCGTTGGCAAGCAGCGGCTGTTCGCCATTGGCAAGCACGGCCAAAGCTGCAGCGATATGCTCCAGCGGAACATCGTTTTCACGACGATAATGCTCGACAATTGCCTCGAATGTCTCCATTTCGCTGTGCATTAAACCGTTGGTAATCCGTTGGTGAAAACGGGCAACGCGTTGCTTATTGATTGCGCGATTTGAAGGGAGTTCCATCTTTTCGACAGGTTGCCCGGTTTCTCGTTCGAGCCGTTTTAGCATCCGCTGTTCGCGCGGGTGCACAAACAGGATCGCCTCGCCACTCCGACCAGCTCGTCCAGTCCGACCGATCCGATGTACGTACGATTCGCTATCGTGGGGCAAGTCGTAGTTAATGACGTGGCTGATGCGCCGTACGTCCAATCCACGGGCGGCGACATCTGTGGCTACGATGACGTCGATCTTTCCGTCGCGTAGCTGTTCGATGGTCCGTTCGCGTCTTCTCTGCGGAATATCACCATTAAGTGCGGCGGTCCTATGGCCGTTGGCCGCAAGGTATTCCGCCAACGGCTCTGTGCTGCTCTTCATCTTCACGAAGACTAACACGCCATCGGTCGGCTCGCCTTCCAAGATCCGGCTCAGGGCCATCTGTTTCTGGTGTGGTACTGCAATAACGTAGCGTTGACGAACCGTGTCGGCCGTGGCAACCCGTTGCCCAATAGTGACCGTCGCCGGGTCGTTCAGATGCGTCTTGGCGATCTTGCGGATCGGTGCCGGCATGGTGGCGGAAAACAGGGCGGTCTGTCGACTGTCAGGCGACTGCGAAAGCACCCATTCGACATCCTCGGCAAACCCCATCCGCAACATTTCGTCTGCTTCGTCAAGCACTAGCCCGCGAAGGTTGTCCAAATTGAGCGTGCCGCGCCGCATGTGATCCATGACCCGCCCTGGCGTGGCGACGATGACGTGGACGCCGCGCTCCAGCTGACGGAATTGAATCGTGTAATCCTGGCCGCCGTAGATCGGCATGACGCGCAGGCCTTTCATCTGCGACGCGTATTTCTCGAATGCTTCGGCAACCTGGATCGCCAGTTCCCGCGTCGGAGTCAGGACCAGAATCTGAGGCTTCTTCTGTTTGAGATCGACAAGCTCCAACATTGGCAGCGCAAAAGCGGCCGTCTTGCCGGTGCCGGTCTGTGCCTGCCCGATCACGTCGCGACCTTCCAATAGCAGCGGTATAGTCTGGGCTTGAATCGGAGTGGGCTGCGAGTATCCGGCTCGCAGGACGGACTGCAACAGCGGTTCAATGAGATTCAGTTGCGTGAAGTCAGGCTCTGAATTAGCTGCACTGTCGTCATTGATCGGATCGTCGTAACCGGCACGCGGTTCCAAATAGACTTCCTCTGGTTCGACGTGGCTCGCGATCACAACAGGAGTTGAGGGTACTGAGTCGGCTGCTTGGCGCGCCGCGACGGGTGGCTCGGCGACAAACTCCTCCGCAACGGGCGCCACGGCGGCCGGGCCGTTGGAAGGTCTAACTTCGTCGGGTACAGCGACTTCCGCCAGAATCACGTCATCGACCAGCGCGCCGGCGATGGCAACCTGTGCGGCTTCGGCGTTTTCCGGCGTCAATTCAGCGGAGTCGGCGCGGGGATTCAGATCGTCGGTAGAATCAGACATGCAGATTTCCTGAGCATTTCAATAAAAGGGGACACGGACGAACATCTGGGCAAGTCTCGCAAGACGTTGCCGGGCAGCAGCGATCATCGCCGCCTGCCTGGAATGATCGAACGCGTCACGAACTGCTCGAGGCCGATGGGTGGTTAGGTGGGACCCAAAGGAGTAAAGCCGGCCGGAATTGGCTCAATCACCACCACCAGATTATCGCAAGGGCGGCGAGTCTGCGAGGCCAAATCGCCGGATTCCACTGCTTTCTTTTCGCC
>NYXM01000050.1 GCA_002685655.1 Planctomycetaceae bacterium | reverse complement strand
TGAGCGTCTCCGACGCTCGATTTGGTGAATTGAGCAACGCGAAGTTTACAGGGAACCCCCTGGCTTTTTCATGGTCAATAATTGCGAAAGTTCAGGTACGACAACCGTCTGATTTACCACTTTGACGATGCCAAAGATCAGAACGCGTCTGGAGACAAGGGATGCAGTCACGAATGGTGGCACAAGTTCAACGTAAAGAAGAAGAACACGCAGCTACGGGCTCACGCCCACATGAAGATGCGCGAAGTGGCCTACTTCCTCCATCGGCTCGACGGACCCGAGTCCAAGGAAGCCAACGGCAAGAGCATTTTGGAGAACTCGTTGATTACCATTTCGACGGAATCCGGTGATGGCCGTCACAACGACGTTAAGCGGGAACTGTCCGGCATATTTCACGCGATTACCAGTGCCAATGGTCGCTTTAGGACAGGGCAGATTATGGACGTTGGTTCAGAGGGAATCGATGTCTACAACACGATGCTCGCCGCCATGGGCGCGAAGCAGCGGCTGGGCCCGAACAACCGAAAGATGAAGCACGTGGACAGGATTCGTGCGTGAGCGTGTTTGCCCACAATCGGGCAAACAACAACTGTCGCCTATTCACCTCTCTTATTCATACTCTCAATCCTAATCTTAATTGAGAGTAAGAGAAGGTATACCGTGCTGACACGACTTTGTAAGCCGCGAACGAGCGAAGCGCTGTTGCGGCATTACACGCCGGCTAACGTGGCAGTCGAAATGTGACGGGCTGCAGCTCTTCAGTCGCGACGGGTCCATTCCGACCGACGGCTGGCTTATAACGCCAGCGTCGCACGGCGCCTGCGGCGGCGGCATCGAGAAGTTGGTAGCCGCTGCTTTCCTCGACCTCGACATCTGTCACTCGTCCTGACGCATCGATCTTCACGACCAACAGCACCGTGCCGTGCCAACCGCGCTGTCGCGCCAACTCGGGATACCGAGGTGGTGGAATGTAATCGTTTCGGGGAGGTGTGGTCTGGTCGTTTCCCAGCATGGCCGGCACAGCAGTCGAAGTGGGCGGTGGCGTGGGTTCGATTCGAGCACGAGGCAATTCGATGGGCTGCGGCGGATCGTTCGCCAAAAGTTGGTCGGCTTCGTTTGCACGCGTTAACGATGGAGCCGTGGAAATGCCTGGCTCGGATTCGGCGGCTCGCACAATGGCGTCGATATTCCAGTCAATCTCCGCCGAAGGGGTCTCGACAAAGGTCCGGTCGAAGGCCCGCGCGACGCTCGGCGTCACCTCCACGGTCATCGCTGGCACGACGACGGGAGCCGGTGGCGGAGTTTCGCGGAAGCTTGCGTTGAGCTGAATCGCCACCTGTCGCGATCCAGCCAAGCGAGGCAGTTCGGTGGTTGTCGTGGTCCACGATTGGGCCAGCAGTACCAGCGCACCGAGATGGACCAGTCCCGACAAGGTGAGCGCCTTGCTGCTGGAAACGCGAAGGAGATTCGATAGCAGGTGAGCCAACAACACAGTTTCTCAACATTCCAAAAGACCGTGAAACAGACGTTTCTATTATCAGCAGCCGATCGGCGATACGGCAAGGTGGTATTCGCCGCCTGATTGCATACTTTCTTGGGAATTGGCTACGATTCTGTCAGCTGTTGCAGATCAACGCCTCAGCTCGTAACCGAGATTGACGCTGAAGCCGCGACCGTCCACGCCGCTTCCATGGACACGATAGGCCGTATCCGTCAGGTTTTCGAGCCACACTGTCAGACGCTCGTTCTCCGATAGCGATGTTCCAGCTCGCAGGCTGAGTGTCGCGTATCCTGGTGTACCACCCGTCGGAATGCGAGGATCGGCGACGTCTCCAGAACTCAGCCGGTCCTGCCGCGCAACCAGCCAACTGTAGAGGTCAATCGAATTACCGTTGCAACGGTCCAGCCAGCGAATGCCCAGCGTGCCTTGTGTGGGTGGGATTCTGCGCAACGGCTCGGCATCGGTCACGTTCTCACCTAGCTGGTAGGCCAGGTTTCCGTATAGTGTCCAGTCTGCTGACAAGAGGAACTGACCGGCCAGTTCGAAGCCCTGGATGCGAGCCTCGCCAATGTTCTGCCGAATGTTGTATGTCGTGCCTCCGAACGAGCCAATCGGCACGCGGTCGATCAAGCCTTCGATGTCCGTCCAAAAATAGTACGCTTGAGCCGACAGGCGATCGCGCCAGACCTTGACACCCACTTCGTAGTTGATGCTGGTTTCAGGTTCGAGTCCCGTTGTGGGCAGGTCTACGTTGTCGCCGAAGACATTGTCGGAAAAGACAACGGAATCGTCCAGCGACGGTGCGCGAAATCCCTCAGCCACAGATCCGACCAGGTGTGCGCAAGGGTTCACTTCGTAGACCAATCCTAGGCTGGCGGTCCAGTCCTGAAAGCTGGGACTGATGTGCGCTGTGCCTGTCACCACTGGTGGCCCGCCAGGCAAAGGGCTGGTGTCGAATTCGGTTACCGTTGCGCCCGTGTCAATTGTCGAGTATCGCACGCCGGTCACGGTTGAAAGGCGGTCGGTTAGAAGCACGTCCCACTGCAAGAACGCGCCCAGCCGCTCGTAATAGCTGTCTGGTGGGAATTCAGGCCTTCGCGGGGTGGACGCACCACTGGCCAAGTCGACTCGTTCGGCTCGCGCACCCACATCGTCATGGTACCAATCGACGCCGTACGTCAGTATTCCGAACGCACTGACATCCTTCGAGAAGACCAGATTCAATCCCGTCGTTTCGACATCGAATCGCTGCCGATCCTCGGTACCCGAACTTGGCGGGCGACGACGGAGTGTTTGCGTTTTCTGACGATGCAGCGAAGCGGTCATCATGAACGTGTCGTAGAGCCCGCTGTCCGCATTGCCTTGCCAGCGGATGTAACCAAGGTCGCGCTGTTGCGGATCGAACAGCCGAAGCTCGGAGGGAAACTTATCGCTGCGGGGGACATCTTGTTGTTCGACATGTTGCAACGACACAGTCAGAAGCTGCTGATCGGAAAGCAGGTAGTTTATCTTGAGGTCGCCGGCATATTGGCTGTAGTTAGTTTGCGGTTGGCGTCCGAGATTGCCACCGCGATCAAGATCACGGACGTTTGTAAAACTGCCTCCCCCGAAGAGTGCCAGCGAATTACCTGATCCTTCCACGCTGACTCGGCTGTAGCTGGCGGCATCGGCAGTTCGAAATCGTGAAATGAATTCACCGCCGGTGTACTCGCTAAACGGATTGGCGGCACCGCGCGTGACAACATTGATCACGCCGCCAATCGCATCCGACCCCCATAACACAGACTGCGGCCCGCGAACGATTTCGATCCGCTCGATCATCGCCGGATCGATGGCACCAAAGTTTTGATTTGGGCCGAAGCGAAACGTCGAATTGGTCAGCCGCACACCATCGACCAACAACAGTGTCTGCGGGCCTGTCAAGCCACGCAGGAACGGCGAGACCTGTCCGGCCCCCGTTCGTTGCAGCAGCACGCCTGTTTCCCGCTCGAGGGCATCGATCATGTCCACTGGTTGTCGTAACAGAAGCTGCTCGGCATCCACAATGGTGACGTGCCGCGGATCATCAAACTGAGATCGCCCAGAGCGAAGTGCCGAATCGAGGCCGCCAAAGTCGAATGAGCCCCGGCCCGGCGACGTGAACAGGCTGTCCTCGGTGCTGGGCACAAAGTCTCCATCCGACAAACCTGGCGGCGGTTCATCCGGTTCGACGACAACTGGGGGCAGCACTCGACGCGGCGAGTCATCTTGCGCAGACGTCACCAACACGCAGTTGAAAAGGACGCATAGCACCGAAACGATGCCCTGCGCCACCCCCGCACACGATTTCATGTTGCATCCTTGCAAGCCACGAAAGCACCGCTAGCGTCTTTACCGCGGGTACCACCAAGGTACTCATCGGTTCATTCAGACCGGCAAGTTGACATGACCGTGAGAATCGTCTGCAAACAAGATGCAGTTCTTTGGATAGCGAGGAGGGGGGCGGGAGTCTTTTTCGGCCATCGGTGTCTGCTGATCGCAAAACTGTTGCCCGAAAAAGACTCCCGACCCCGTCACCATTCGATTAATGTCACCTCATTGAACGGGTTTGTACACAAACCCAAGTCTGGCCAACTCGCGCCGAAGGTCCGCACGGGCCAGCAGCGCGGCAAACGCCTTGACGGCAGGCCGATCCAAGCGCGAACGTGGTACAACGAAATCGTACTGTTCGTCCCGCAGGGGTAAGAAACCGAGCCCCGCCTGTTTGGCGACCGTCTCGATGGTGACACCCCAATCCGCACGCTTTTGCAGGATCGCAGCCGCCACCGCGTTGTGATTGCGTGACTGCACGGCATAACCGGAAGGCTGTGCGCCATCGAGCAATTGGTCGATCAGGATGCGCGTTCCGCTGCCTTGATTTCGATTGATCATCAGGCAGTCGGTATCGACGCTGACTTGACGAATTGCCTCCGCGGCCGAGCGATCCGCGAATCGCGCGTCGCCTGGTCGAAAGACAACTCCCTGCATCCGTCCATAACCAGCGATCAACTCCATTGAGCCATCGATAAACGGTCGATTGTATGTTTGGGTCTTCGGGTCCAGCAGATGAACACCGGCGAGATCGCATTCGCCACGACGCGATGCTTCCAAACCGGCAGTCGAACCGACGGCCAGAAACTTGGTTTGGAACCCCGCGTCCTGCAGTTCGCCCAGCAGGAAATCTAGTCCCACACAGTGGCTGCCGATCACCACCAAATCGGCGACGCGCACATCGCGGCCCAGTAATGTGACATCGACGACCGTGCCAGCCTCCACGATTTCGTCATGGCGATCGATGGTTACAAAGCCATCGGCTCGACTGAACGTCGTGACCGAACCCGAGCCCTTTCCCATGGGATAGGCGGCCAGATTGTCTTGGTCGATTTCAACCAGTCCAACCAGCAGGTATTCGGTTCGCCCGATTTCCGAGTTTACTTTTACCGCCAATCGCGCCGGCTTGGTGTCCCGTCGTTCGGACGGAAGACCGGCCAGGCGGCGAATGACCGGCGCGACGAATTCGTGAAATGTAAAAATCGCCGATGTTGGAAACCCTGGCAGGATTACGACGGGCTTGCCTTGCGTGACGGCCAGGCAGATCGGTTTGCCTGGTTTGAGCGCCACGCCATGTGCCACAATTCCCGGGTCCCCGAAGTCACGCACGACTTTGTAGGATAAGTCCCCGGCTCCTTTGCTTGTGCCGCCGGACAGCAGCACGATATCGCATTCGGCCAAAGCGCGATCGACAATGGCTCGCAACTGTTCCAGATCGTCACGCACGATTCCCAACTCCATCGGTTCACCGCCCGCTTCGCACACGGCGTCGGCTACGATCCGAGCATTGGAATCATAGATCAGGCCAGGCTCCATCGGCTGCCCGGGCGCAATGATCTCGTCTCCCGTCGAGACAACGCCGACGCGGGGCCGCCTGGAAACGTCGACTTCCGTGATTCCCAGCGCCGCCAGCACTCCCGTCTCACGACTGGTTAACACGGTGCCGCGGCGCAACACTGTTTCGCCCGCCGAAATATCGGTGCCGGCAAAGGCGACACCAAATCCGGCGTGAGCGGCGCGGCGGACCTGGATATCGTCCTGTTCGGTGTCAGTGTGCTCCACCATGACGATCGCGTCGGCGCCGCGTGGTAGCATACCGCCGGTGGCAATTGCGACGGCGGTGCCGGACTGCACGACACTCTCGGGAACGACCGCCGTTGCAATGACCTCTTCCAACAGTCGAAGGCGGCAAGGCGATTCCTCGTTTGCCCCTTGCGTGTCACTGGCGCGGACCGCGAAGCCATCGAAGTTCGACCGGTCAAATGACGGAACATCGATCTTCGCCAGGACGTCGCGCGCCATCACGCGACCCAGCCCGCACTCCAAGCTGACGGTTTCAATCCCGATAGGTGCCAGTTGCAAGGCCGCGTGAAAACGCCGCTCTGCTTCGTCTCGATCAATTACATCGAGAAATTGTTCCTGGCGTGTCATTCAGATATCTCAACCAAGTAATTTGACTTTCGTAAACCACCACCTCTGCTGGTGCGTATCCATCAGGCTCCGCCGTTTCACAGTGATTGGAATGGTGCTTATCTTATTGCAACCAATTGGTTGTAAGTTTCACGACTCTGTCACCTCTCCCGCTTGCGGGAGAGGTCGCGGTTTCAACCGCGGGAGAGGGTCATGCGCATTTGCAATGTGGGTCAGCGCCGCAAGAAACCCTCTCCCGGCCGCTATTGCGTCCGACCTCTCCCGCAAGCGGGAGAGGTGCGTGTTTCTGTTGTCGGCCCCTTTCAGGGGCCTTCCTCATACTACCGGCTCTGCCGGTAGTCGTTAACTCACAGCCTCTCCGCTTCGGAAAACTAGAAAAGGTCATACAAGTGAACGGTCACCACGGCTCGGTCGGGATATCCTTCACAATCATCTTCGACGACCACAAAGCCATCGGCGCGGGTGGTAGAACTGAGCACCGAAGCACCGCTAATTGCCAACGGTTCCGCCTGGCCATCAATCAGCTTCACACGTGCGTAGTCCAGGCGACCAACCGTCGACACCAATTTGCGTCGGAGCGGAAATTGGGACTGCCGGTAGGGCCACTCGGCCGCGTTACCAGCGAAGACACGAATTGCACGACCGGCAAAGAAGTCGTAAGCGCACAAACACGAGACCGGATTCCCTGGCAGCAAGAACACCAAACGTTCATCCAGCGTTCCCATGCCGGTCGGGCTACTCGGTCTCATGGCGATGCCGTGAATTGCCAGGTTGCCCTGTTGACCCAGCAGCACGGGAGCATGATCTTCCTTGCCGACGCTCGAGCCACCAGAAACCAGTACGATGTCCGCATCGTCTCGCATGGCTTCCAAAATGGACTCGGGATCGTCTGCGATGATGCCGGGATTGATGGGAAGGCCACCATCGCGCGCGATCAGCGCCGCCAGCATGGGGCTATTGGCGTCGACGATCTGAAAGTCGCGCGGCACCGAACCTGGTGGCAGCAGTTCATTTCCTGTAACTACGATCCGCACGCGTGGCTGACGAACGACATCGGCCACGGTGATGCCGATGGACGAGAGCACTCCGATATCTTGTGGCCGAAGACGACGACCGGATTGCAGCAGCGTGCTCCCGCGCGGGATATCCTCGCCGATCCTCCCCACGTTCTTTCCCGGTGGCACTGCATCTTGGGCGAAAATCCGTTCACCTTCTGCTGGCACTTTCTCGACGGCCACTTTTTCGACGGGCAGCACTGCATCGGCACCTGCCGGCAGCGCGGCGCCGGTCATGATCCGAACGGCCTGGCCGGGTCTGACGCCGACCTGCGGCGGCTGGCCGGGCAGCACTTCACCAACAACCTGAAGAGCCAGTCGATTGTAGGAACTTGCGCCCAGCGTGTCGTTCGCCACGACGGCATAACCGTCCATCATGGAACGAGCAAACGCGGGCACATCGACCTGACTGACGATGTCGCGGGCCAGCACGCGCCCTGCCAGTTCGGCCAACGGAACCGATTCCGGGGGCAACGCCTGCAAGTGGTCGTCCAGCCACACCAGTGTGTTGGCGACGGTTGTGCGGCGAGCAAAACCGCGCATCCGGACGTCGGAGATTGGATTTGATGTCGAGCGATCGGCAGTCATGGTACATACAGTCAGAACGGGGCCACACAACAACCGTTGCTGATGCACCGGTCCCTAGATGATATCCAGGCGGCCCACGCGCGGGCAATTGGGCATCACTGGGATTCCGTTGCCTGCCCACTGCCCGTCGCGGCAGGTGCGGTAATGCGGACTTTGTGTCGTGGTCGGCAAACGGTATCGCGTGAGTTATCATGGACGCATTACCCCCTTTCGCAACGACGGCTCAGTGTTTCTCGCCGATGGACATTCCCGAACTCGTTCAATATCTGGATACGCCCGAACAAGCCACGTCATGGCTGAGATCATTGGGTTTGGAAGACACTGAGCGCGGCCATCACAACCTGGTGGCCATGGCCGATACGGGAATGACGCTCGACCTGTTGGGCGTGGTGTGTGAGCAGCTAGAGGCCCACTTGTCACGATTGAGTGACCCGGACATGGCGCTCAACAACCTGGATCGCTACGTCGCGGCTTCGCGCAATCCGCTCGCCCTGGGTTCGCTGTTCGACCGCGACAGGGAGTCTCTTCCGGCGCTACTGCAGATCTTCTCAAGCAGCCAGCACTTGAGCGATTCGCTGATTTCCGACCCAGAGAGTTTTGATCTGTTGCGTCTGACCGACGGTCATCCAGTGGCCCGTGAGATTCTGATCGGCGAAATCTGCAGCGAGGTCGATTCTTTGAGGGACACCGCGGCGATCATGAAGGCGCTGCGTCGGTACAAGCAGCGCGAGACGTTGCGCATCGCATATGGTGACCTGATTCGCAGGCAAAATGTCGAGGTGGTAACGCGACAGATCTCGTACCTCGCGGATGCGACGTGCGAGGCAGCGTGGCAGAGCGCTCGCAAAACACTCGAAGCTCAGCGCGGCGCACCACAGTGTTCTGATGGACAACGTGCTCGGTGCGTGGTGCTGGCGTTGGGCAAGCTGGGTGGCGTCGAGCTGAATTATTCGAGCGACATCGACCTTGTTATCCTCTACGAAGGCGACGGCAAGACCGAAGGTGATCGGCCCATCTCGAACCAAGAGTTCTTTAATCGACTGGCACGTCGTTTCGTCAAACTGCTGGCCGAACAAACTGAACACGGCGTCACTTATCGCGTGGATCTACGTCTGCGTCCCAATGGCCAGCAGAGCCCGATCGTCCAAGAATCAGAGAGTATGCTGCGCTACTACGACATGAAGGGGCGTACCTGGGAACGTCAGGCGTACGTCAAAGCGCGACCGGTGGCCGGCGATCTGGAATTGGGGCAAGAGTTTCTGGACCAACTGAAACCGTGGATCTACCGTCGCTTTCTCAACACCGCGGATATTACCGGAATCAAGGCACTCAAACGCCGCATCGAACAGCGATCGACGCGCGACGGTGACGACGAACGAAATGTCAAAACGGGCCAAGGTGGTATCCGTGATATTGAATTTGTGATTCAGTTCCTTCAGCTGCTCAACGGCGGTGACCTGCCCAAGATACGCACCGGTAACACGATGGAAGCCATCGCAGCGCTGGAACAAGCCGGTTGTTTGACGTGGCAAGAACGTTCAATTTTGGAAGAGAACTACACTTTCTTGCGGAAACTCGAACACCGTTTGCAGATCATGTTCGATTTGCAAACCCATCGGCTTCCCGAGGATGCCCGAGAATTGCGGCGTGTTGCCATTCGAATGGGTTGCGCAGACACGGACTCGGGGACGGCGCTCGGGCAATTTCGGGCCGAATTGAAAACCAAGACCGAATTCAATCGCAAGATACTGGATCACCTGTTGCACGACGCTTTCGGCGATCAAGAGCAATTGGAACCAGAGTCCGATCTGGTGCTCGACCCAGACCCCACGGACGAAACGATCGCCGGTGTGCTAGGCCGCCATGGTTTTCGCGACGTCGTCCATGCGTATTCGAATCTGATGGACCTCGCGACTGAGAAGATCACGTTCTTGTCAACGCGTCGCTGCCGTCACTTCCTGGCTTCTATCGCACCGCGCCTGTTGCGCACCATTGCCACCACTCCCGATCCGGATGCGACACTGGTGAATCTGAGTCTGGTCAGCGAGTCGTTGGGCGGCAAGGGCGCGTTGTGGGAGTTATTCAGTTTCAACCCACCGTCGCTGAAACTCTATGTGCAGTTGTGCGCGTCGAGCCCATACTTGTCGGGTATTCTGACAAGTAACCCCGGCATGATCGACGAACTGATGGACTCGTTGCTGCTGGACAAGCTGCCGACACTGGCACCACTTGCGACGACATTATCGGAATTGTGCCGAGGTGCGGAGGACATCGATCCCATCCTGCACAGTTTCAAGAATTCTGAACATCTGCGTGTGGGCGTGCGCGACATTCTTGGCAAGGTGGACATTCAGGCGGCGCATCGTGCACTGTCGGACATTGCCGAAGTCTGCCTGTGCGAGATCGCTCGTCGAGAATACGATCGACTCGTGCTGCGTCATGGTGTGCCCAGGATTCAGGGTGGTCCCTTGGACGGTCAGGCATGTTCGCTGGTGATTTTGGCGTTGGGAAAACTGGGTGGCCGCGAACCTAACTACCACAGTGACCTGGATCTCATCTTCGTGTACGAAGCTGCCGGGTTCACGCAGCCAAACCGACCGAATGATCGTCAAGAGAGCACGTCGAATCAGCACGCATTCAGCCAATTGGCGCAACGTATCACAAAGATCGTGACGCGGATCGGTCCGTACGGCCGCTTGTACGAGTTGGATTCCAGGCTTCGTCCCACGGGGAAAAGTGGCCCGTTGGCAGTTTCGCTGGACGAACTGGCTCGCTATTTCGCTTCCGGCAATGGGCAGCTGTGGGAGCGACAAGCTCTGTGCAAGGCACGACCACTATTCGGCGACCCGGAGGCTTGCCAACGCGTCATGAAGGTCGTGCGTCGCTGTGTCGTTGAACCAGCCTGGCAACCAGAAGATGTTGTCAAGATCCGATCGATGCGCGGGCGTCTGGAAGAGACGGCGGGGCCTCGTAATCTGAAACGCGGGCCGGGTGGCACGGTTGATATCGAATTCGCAGTCCAAATGCTGCAGTTGCGGCACGCGGCCAGGTCGCCCGAAGTTCTGGTGCCTGGGACACTCGACGCGCTGGTGGCTTTGGGTGATGCCGGACATCTGCTGTCGGAAGACGCCGAATTCTTTGGCCAGTCGTATCGTCTGTTGCGGAGCATTGAATCAGGGCTGCGTCTGATGAACACGACGGCGCGGCATGACCTTCCTGATGACGAGTCAGAACTCATTAAGTTGGCGTATCTGCTGGGCTATGAAAGTGGCACGGCGCTGTTAGAGAAATGCCTGCAGTTCACCAAGGACAATCGGCATCGCGTCAATCGGCTGTTTGATGCGGCCAGCACCGCTTGACTGTGGCGTCAATTTCGCGGGCTGTGACGGACGGCGCTCCGCACAGACACGCTGGATGGCCCCATCTCTTTGTCATCTCTTTGTCTGCCCATCTCCCCATCTCCTTGTCT
>NYXM01000049.1 GCA_002685655.1 Planctomycetaceae bacterium | reverse complement strand
TTCCACGCGCGGTGTTTGAACGGTCACTCGCCACCGGACAAGTGGCAGGCATCAAACGATCGAAAATGGCTGGTTTAAAATGATCGGTCCCAGCCATGCGATGATTACGGAGATGGCTGCGGTCAATGACACGCTCCGGGCCACCATTGACGAGCAGCAGGCGTTGCTGCAATCCCTGCAACGCGACATAGCGTTGATGAAGCGAACCTTGTTTGGCCAACGACGCGAACGTTTTGAAGATCCGCAACAGGGGATGCTATTTGACTCGGTCATCGTCGGCCCACCGGAGTCAGAGGACGCCTCGAACCAAGACGATCCGCTTGACTCCGATACCTCACACGAAGACGAGGGGAACGGCGACCAAGGCCAGACGCCTGCCAGCCGTGGCGGACGCAGGCGACGCGTGATTCCCGACAGCCTGCCTCGCGTCCAACGCATTCACAAATTGGACGAGGCGGAGATTTCCGAGGACCCGCCAGGCGAGCAAAGACGCCTGTTCCTGAAAAAGGTCGGCGAGTACGTCGAATGGGAGCCGCCCCGGCTGATTGTGATCGAAGAGTTCGTCGAGACGTTGGCCATCGACAATGCCGACGCCACGGAAACGACGATGATTTCCGCTCCGCGACCGCCGCGAATCATCAATTGCTTCGCGGGGCCTTCGCTATTGGCCGGTTTGGCGGTCAATCATTTCACGGACCATCTGCCTTACTATCGGCTGGAAGAGATACTCGGACGCAGCAAGCTGGAGATCGACCGCAGCACCCAATGCCGTTGGATGATGCGTCTGGCGAACGAGTTGGTTCCGCTGACCGATTTGATGCGGAGCCTGGCGTTGGAATCGCCTGTGGTGCAAGCCGATGAGACGCCGATCAAGATGCTTGCTCCGGGACAAGGCAAGACAAAGACGACCTACCTGTGGGCCGTGCTTGGCGATCGGCGACATCCCTATACGACGTTCTCATTTACGGAGAGTCGGGCGCGGGCCGGTCCCACCGAGTTCTTTGCGGATTTCGAGGGAATCCTCGTGTCGGACGCATACATCGGCTACGAGTGTTTAAATCCTCGTACACAAGGCCGGATTCAGATCGCTGGTTGTCATGCGCATGCGCGCCGCAAATTCGAGGAGTTGCATACGCTCGGTCCCACCGAGCGAACCACGACGGCCATGAGATACTTCGGTCAACTGTTCGATATCGAAGATGAACTGCGAGAACTTTCGGACGAACCGCGTCACGAACAACGCCAACTTCGTTCTCGTCCGTTGCTGGAGGAATTCAAACACTGGATGGATGACCAACTCGCGACGCTTCGCCCGAAACACGACCTGCGGGGGGCGATCAACTACATGACCACGCGCTGGGAATGCTTCGAGCGATTCCTGGAATCCGGAGCGATTCCGCTGGACAACAACGCTTCCGAGCAAGCGGTGAAAAATCCAGTGATGGGAAAGAAGGCCTGGCTCTTTTTTGGCAGTCCCGCCGGAGGTGCCGCGGCGGCGGTCTTCTACACGCTGACTGCGACATGCCGTCGTCTGCAGATGGATCCTTACGCTTATTTGAAGGATGTGTTTGAGCGAATGCCCTTCTGCGACCCCGAGGACCCAGCGACGCTTCGCACCTTACTTCCCGACCACTGGTTGGCCGCTCATCCCGAAAGCCAGCTTCAAATCCGCACCACCGAGTCAAAGGCCAGCGCCGCTCGTCGACGTACGCGTCGAAACCAACGGCGAAGAGCACTCGACCGAGCCAATCGAAGACGCCGTTAAGCGATCTCGGCATTCAAGGCCATCGACCAACCGTCGAAATCGGTGACACGTCGAGAATGCAACGCTCACTACCATACGCCGTTGCAGGTCAGTCAGATCTCTTCTGGAACCCTCTGCCTTGTGCAGTAATCGCGAAGTCGCTGCAAAATCGTCTTCGGATGGGAAAAGCGGAGTGAATTCACTCACTGCTGACATCATCATTGGTGGATCCTCCGATCACGTTGTGGCGCTCACGAGAACATTCTGGAATCGAGCAGCACAGTCCCAAGGGAATTCCGTTCTCATCAATGCCGATCGGTGTCGTGGTGAGTGAGTTGTGCGATGCCATTAGCGCTCCATTGCATGCGAAAGCGGTGCCCACCCGATGTACTCGGCGTCCAGCCCAAGGTTCGAGCGAACGACGGTTGATCCGGGAAGTAATTCCTTTTGAATGCCCTCGAGGAGTAGGTCCCGTGCGGCATGACCAGCGGCTCCAAACTTCTCGCCGACGCCCCCTGTCAACACGAGTCGCTGAAAACCCGGTTCGCAAACAGACGAGGTCATACAGCGGACCGCACGGCCTATTTCCGTACCGACGGACCAGATGAACTCTCCAGCGAGTGACGAAGCGTTCTCGGTCGCAGCCAGACTTACGGTGCGAAGCAAGGTCTCTTCTGCCTGCAATTGACGGAAAGAGAGGTTGGCCAGTATCTGGTCGCGAGCGGTCGCGGCGATGCGCGGCAACCGTTTGTCCGCCGCCAGGCGCGCGAAGCGGCGCGCTAGAGCCGGGCCGCCGCACCACTCGGTGAAACGAATGACACCATTACCATGCGGAGGTATTGAGCCGTCACGGGTGGGACGCCAACTCCAAGAGTCTGTTTGCAAATCGCGGAATAGGTATCTTCCGAACTGGCCATATGTTTCGCCGAGGCCGTATGCGTGCCTGAGCACCTTGCCCCTCCGCACCACAGCGCCAGCAATGCCGGTACCGATATTCAACACGAGACCTGGCCCAGACCAACCGCAGAATGCACCTGCTTGAATTGCCAACTCTCCCCGCGCGCGAACAGACACGTCCAAAGCGGAGCGGATCGAGAGGTGTCTTGGAGCAAGTGAAAAAGTGCGTGAGAACTGCCGACGAAATAGGTCGTGAATTGGTTGCTGTTCCGCGCACAACGTTCAGTAAATCACCCCCCAGAGGCCAGAGCCGGTGGCTTTGGGATGAGCCATGGAAGTGGCATGAGTCGGCCACCTCACAAACGCTTAGTCGCTCTTCGGACCTGTCGAGCAGCCGTTGAGTAAAGCGCACTGTCTCACGGAACCGCAGGGACGCTCTGATTGTATGTAGCCAAATCGGTGTCTTAAACGGTTGATTTGGCTATCGATAAATACTATAGTTAGCCAAATGTCGATCCTTTCACTAGCATTTGGCTACGTATAAATCATGTCTTCAAACGATCCGCCCCGTCACGTTGTCGGCCGCTCCTCGGAAAAAGAAAGACTGGCAGCCGCCCTCAATTCGCCTGACCCGGAACTGATCGCGATCTATGGCCGTCGGCGCGTCGGCAAGACGTTTCTGATACGTGAGTTCTTCCGCAACGAGATTGTCTTTGAGCTCACCGGCCTGCACAACGAACCGATGGGACGCCAATTGGAAAACTGCGCCATCTCACTGCGACGGCATTTTCCCGGCCAATTCGTTTCCACTCCACCTTCATGGCTGGAGGCTTTCGAACAAATCAAAGACTCGATTCAAGCCAGCGCCGAATCACCAACACGAAAACAAGTGTTGTTCTTCGACGAGTTTCCCTGGTTGGCAACTCGGCGTTCCGGATTCCTGGCTGCGTTCGAGGCGTTCTGGAACACATTTGCCAGCCGCCGCCCTGATTTGATGGTAATCATCTGCGGTTCCGCGGCATCGTGGATGATTCGAAAAGTGATCAATTCAAAAGGTGGATTGCACAATCGCACAACGGTACGAATATGTCTAAAGCCCTTTACGCTCCACGAAACGCGCGAATACCTTGAACACCGGCGCGTCAAACTCAGTGAATTTCAGATGGCCCAACTCTACATGGCGGTGGGTGGCGTCCCGCATTATCTCAACTACATCCAGCCAGGGCAGTCTGTCGCACAGAACATCGATCGGCTCTGCTTTGCCAAGGACGGATTGCTGGTCGATGAATATCAGCATTTGTACGCTGCCTTGTTTGACGACTCCACCAATCACGAATCCATCGTGAGAGCGCTGGCTTCCACTGGGAGGGGATTAACTCGCAACGAACTGCTGACGGCCACGTCTTTAAAAAGCGGCGGGGCAGCGACCTCGGCTCTACGTGAACTCATTCAATCGGGATTCGTCCACGAATGCCCACCCAGGAACAACAAGACTAAGGATGCGATTTTCCGGCTGGCGGATGAGTACTCGCTATTCTACTTAAAATGGATCAAGTCCAACCGCACTTCTGGCACCAACATTTGGCTTCAAAAAGCAGCCGGTCGCAAGTATGCCAGTTGGTGCGGGTACGCCTTTGAATCGCTCTGCCTGAAGCACATCGTGCAGATCAAGGTGGCCTTGGGCATCGCCGGTGTCGAGACAACCGAATCATCGTGGTTCTACCGGCCCAAGTCGAAGAATGGCGAAGGAGCTCAAATCGATCTGGTCATCGATCGACGCGATCAATGCATAAACATCTCTGAAATGAAGTTCTCCGAGAATCCCTTCGTAATCAACAAACGCTACGCTGCCGATCTGGCGCGAAAGCTGCGCGTGTTTCGAGAACGAACAGGGTCCAAGAGTACTCTGTTCTTAACCATGATCACGAGCTCTGGTGTCAAGCAGAATGACTACGCGCGAGATCTTGTTACCTCCGAAGTCTTGCTAGCCGACTTGTTTGCATCTCCGTAGCGTGCATAAAATGCCTCCAACTTGAGGCCCGGTATGTCACGGATTTCGCCGCGCATCCAGTCGGGCGCGTAATGGCCCTCGCCACGGGCTCGACTCCGAGTCGCCGACGCCTGCCGGACTGCGGGACGCACAGTCTTCTAACGGCGACAAGGTGAAATCTCCGGTGAGCAGACGGCGATCACTCACTGATCAGCAGACATGCGTCAGTGAGCCGTAGTTTCGAACTTCAACTCGGCCAATGTACCTTGTCGTTCATAATCGCACGGTCTTTTTCCGGCCCCTGGCTGAATAGTGTCGGTGACGGTCATTTCTGCCACTTGGACTGCCCGCGGCACGCCTGTTGCTTACTTGGTCCCAAGGCGGGGCCAGAGTTAATCGCGGGCTATGGTAGCCAGTCACCATCCAGTATGGCTGTGGTTGCTGCAGCCTCCCAGACTTGGTGAGAAACATGACGTCACGGGCAACTCCCAGAATCACAACAGCTTCCCCGATACTAAAGACGGTTTGGGACCCGGAGGATATCCGGTCGCGACTCCCTGCAAGTGGTGGTGTGGGCTTCCTTTTCCACGCCACCGATCCTACAACAATCGCCTTCGCCTTTGACAGGTTTCCCGATGACCCGGAAGAACTGTGGAAGATCCCTCCGTTCGTTGGCAGTCCAATCTTCTGGGACAACCGTGTAATTGGTGCGCATGTCATTTCGCCGCTGCCCGCCACATTGTGGGCAACGGGGCATGCGGGGATTAAGAGATTTCGCGAGTCCGGTTACAAGCCGATGCTGGAGTTGGCCGAGAGGTGCGGCCTAACTCATTTGGGCCTTGCCGCCTTACTACCGTTGGTAATAATATACTTGACTCACCATGAACCTTGGGTATGATTCGGGTGTCGAATGAAGCGACCGACACAAGGAACCCGAAAATGAAGACTCCCAAGACCCTAATCGAAGCTGTCAGGGTATTCTCTGACGTAGACCTGTGCAACGAGTACATGGTTCGCATAAAGTGGGCCGATGGCAAGATCACCTGCCCCAAGTGCGGCGCGTGCGGCGACCGGATCGGCAAGATTGAAACCCGCAAGATGCTGCGATGTAAGGATTGCCGCAAGCAGTTTAGCTACAAAGTCGGCACCATCTTTGAAGATTCGGCATTGGGACTCGATAATTGGTTCGTCGCGGTCTGGTGCATCACTTCCTGCAAGAACGGCATTAGCAGCTACGAGCTGCACAGGGCTCTTGGTGTGACTCAAAAATCGGCGTGGTTCATGCTTCACCGAATCCGTCTTGCCATGCAGGAAGGGTCATTTCAAAAGATGAGCGGAACTGTCGAATCGGATGAAACCTCTATTGGCGGCAAGGCGAAGAATATGCACAAAGAAGCCAAGGCCAGAAAGATCACTGGTCGGGGTGCGGTCGGTAAGGCCGTGGTTCATGGCATCCTTGAACGCGGTGGAAAGGTCGTCGCTCAAGTCGTCAAGGACCAGAAACGCAAGTCCCTTCAGCCTGAGATCCGCAAGGCTGTCGATCCAGGAGCGACTGTCTACACTGACGCGCTCAAGTCGTACGAAGGAGTAGAAGACGCCTACGCTCACGAAATGATCGACCCCGCCAAAGAGTACGTTCGCGGCGACTGCCACACCAACAGCATGGACAACTTCTGGGTGTTGCTAAAGCGATGTATCAACGGAACCTACATTGCGGTCATGCCGTGGCAACTCTCCCGATATGTCGACGAGCAAGTGTCCAGGGTCAATGACCGGCACTTGTCCGATTCTGAGCGGTTCGATGCTGTCATGGCTCGCGCTGTCGGTCGCCGCATTACCTACCGAGAGTTGTGTGAAACAGCTGGATAAACCGGACATTCGTCCTGGCCGAACCCCTAAGGTGTGACGTGGCCGAAAATGACAAGTATACTTCACTTGGGATTGAGTTGACCAATTGTTGGCTACGAGCGCCATGGCAAAGAAGAAAACAGTTAAGAAACGCCCGGCAAAAAGAAAGAGGCCAAAGCCACCGCTTCAGCTTCTTCTTTTAGCCGCGTGTGACAGCGTAGCTAGAGATCCAGGCACGGGCAAACCGACCCTTTACGGTCTCTTCGATGTAGTCTGGGCTGACTCATTTCCTGCAAGCGGGCACTTCTCGGTTTTCGCCAAAATTGCGGGATCCGGGAAGTATCTGATCGTTGTAGAATTAGTTCCCCCTGCGGGCAAGGCACTTGAGCTTGGGGAAGCCACTATTCAGTGCAAAAAGGCTGGCCATGGTCATATTCACTTGGCATTTGCAGGAAAGATGTTCCGCAGATCTGGGACGTATCGTATTCGGCTTAAGAGTGACGGTCAGACCATTGGCCAGCCGATATCAATTCAAGTCAAGAAGAGGCCGAAAAAATGAGCACGGTGCTTTTCTACCAAGAACCACAACCAACTAACACTTCCGCAAGCGGAGCGTATCACGAGAGCGTTCACGGGGAGGACATCACGTTGGCTACCGACACATCTACATCCGAATCCCTACAGTCGCGGATTGTGAAGACCTTCGGAGTGTGCGGAGGTGATGCGCGCATAAGTGGAACTCGCATTCCCGTGTGGATGCTGCTGGAGTCCCGCGACGCGGGATACACTGACCGCGTGTTACTTGACAACTATTCGTTTTTGTCCCAAGAGGATCTTGATTCCGCATGGGACTACGCAAAGGATCACGAAGCTGAGCTGCGCCAGCAGATCGCAGAGAATCAGGACGCGTAAGACATGGCTCGTCTTCTAGCCGACGAGCACATCATCCCTGGGGTCGTGCGAAGGCTTAGGCTGCTTGGGCACGAAGTCGGCACTGTTCGTAGGCTGATCACTGAAAGCAGAGCAGGCAACAGCGTGCCGGACAGCGACGTATTGTTATTCGCAAGCGAGCATCGCTATGCTGTTCTCACCAAGAATGCCAAGGATTTCAAGGCATTGCATCAGGAAAGCGGCGGTCACTTCGGAATCGTCGCATGCACATTTGACGATTCGGACGATGCCGACCACATAGCACGTTCGCTTCACGCTGACATAAAGGACATGATTCTTCGTGGACAGTTCGTTCGCTTTAAACATCAGCGGAGGGGATCGTGAGCGCGCCGAAAAAGAGCCCACCACATCTATTCGACGCCATCCCCGGGTTCGCCAAGGCCATGCGCCACCTCGCAACAGTGTCGAAAGAGGCTGTCGATAGAAAGATGGCCGAAGAGCAGGCGAAGAAGAGGCGGAAGAAATAGCCACCTCCCAAGCGGGCTGGTAGAATAGCGAGCGTGTATCTGGGTAGCTTACCGCTCTTTGTGACACCGTGTCGCATGAAACACCCCGTTGGGCATTCCAGGAGCTCGCCCGCATTGACGCCCTTTCAAATGCCGCTCATCGGATGGTTCATGTGGATTGGACATCTTTGCATCGTGGCGGCGGGCATTCGTCTTGTCTCCGCGATGAAGTCGGCATTGCCCCCGGCATTTTCATCGTGGACTGAGCCCTCGGTGCAAATGATCGTGCCTCCCAGCATTTGCCTATTCGCAATTGGTTTGTCGCTAGCATGGTGGTCGCGGAACTGGGCATGGGCTCACCGGGCCGCCCGTCATTGGTCACGCGGTGTAGCAACGATTATCAAGTCGGAGCGCAAATATGAAGGAGGGACTTTGTTCTACTATCCCTCCGGTCTCGACATCCAGTTTGAATTTGAGGCCGATGGTAGGAAATTCATCTCAGACAGAGTGCGCTTTGGAATGGTGGTTTGGGTCGAACAAAAAGCTGTCCTCGACTTCTATCATATTGGAAGGAACGTAGGCATGTTCTACGACCCGGATGACCCTGAACGCAATTGTCTACAAACTACCGGGACTCCGCCGGACTTGCTATTGGTTCCGCATTTGGCCGCTTTTATTGCTGGCATTCCGATCGGGCTGATAACCTAGCAATAAGCGACTCGGGCTTCGGCGGATGAAGCCGCATGTGGACCCACCCAACTTCGTTCTTTGGGGCAGTCCTGTGGTGAGCCTAGTATATTATTACCATAGGAAGACACTACGGCATTGCAGGCTGGAACTACACCACGATCGGTGCAGCGTAAACCCAAGCAGGGGCTGCATTGGCAGACCTGTCGCCTGACGTGGATTACGGGGTGAACGGACTTGCGATTCTTCGTGACGACTGTGAGCCGGCAACGCCAGCCGCGACTGCTGCGGCACCAATTCCCGCAGCCGCAACGCCACTACCGCCACCTCCACCACCACCTCCGCCACCACCCGCTAACGGTGGTTGCGCGCCGGGCTGCTGTGAAAATGTCTGTTGGAGTCCGACGGCGGCCAAATCGCGGGCGGGGATCATAGTGAGTTGAAGCCCGTTGATGATCTGGATCCCTCCGTCATCTTGCTTGATCAAGCTGATGAATTGTCGGTTGCTCCTGGTCTGGGCAGACGCGTCTTCCATTAGGTGGGCGAGTACCGCGAGTGAAAAGGCGCTATAGAGCGGTTGCCCGTCCGAAGAACGATCGCCGACGCCTGTGCCTTGTCGTGACTTGGCAATGACGGAATAGACCGCTTGAGGTGTTAGGTCTTCGGCCTCAAATCGTCCGTCCGCACCGGATCGTGCCTTTGAAATGATCCGGCCATTCTGGACGAATACAATGTCGATATTCGACACCGGCACAAGCTGCAAGGTGTCGGGATCAATAGATGACGCGACACCGCGCAAACGGCCGTCAGACGAGAGCATGACACCATGCCCGCGAATCGACACAGGACGATTGGCCGGCGCCCGCTTTATGACTTCCGGGGCCTGTTCGGCCTTTGCCGCAGGTTCGTCCTGGGCGTTGGCCACCGCAGCGAACAAACCAGCAAACAAAATCAGAGCTATTCCAAGAACACGTTGATGCAATTCCATGGTCCCGACTCCATTACCGTGTAGGTGCTCGTTTGCCATTCAGCGACAAACTTTGACATTCAGCGACAAACGTTGACATTTTTCGAGAAACTTCGACAAATCAGACACCCGCATATTCTACCTAACTTTCTCAGAGCCGCAAAGTTAACAGAGGCAAGAAAACCGGAAAAACGCCTAATAGCGTTAATATTGTCACAATCGGCATTTTCCCTAATTTTTAACGCGTGACCTTGCGATAAATTCTCAAGGCAGGGGAGAAGTGCGATTGTTG